>CAKWRB010000260.1 GCA_934845495.1 uncultured bacterium | reverse complement strand
ATTTTTACACCGATCCTGGTTGTGGCAGAGGTGGCGATGGATGTAGTGATCCCCATGCTCATCTCCCATCTCATCGACTTTGGCATCACCCCCGGCGATATGGATTATATCTATAAAGTCGGGTTCCAGCTGGTGTTTGCCTGCCTGGCGGCGCTGGCACTGGGTGTGCTTTCAGGACGCTTTGCGGCAAAGGCCTCGGCTGGCTTTGCCAAGAATCTGCGCAAGGATATGTACTACAATGTGCAGAACTTCGCCTTCTCGAACATCGATAAATTCTCCACCCCCAGCATCATCACCCGAATGACCACCGATGTCACCAATGTGCAGATGTCCTTCCAGATGATGATCCGTGTGGCGGTGCGGGCGCCCATCATGCTGGTTTCCGCCCTGTTCATGGCCTACCGTCTGGGCGGCAAGCTGGCCATGGTCTACCTCATCGTCATTCCGGTGCTGGGCTTCGGGCTCTACTTCATCTCCATCTCGGTGGCCAAGATCTTCAAGCGCGCCTTTAAGCGCTACGATGCCCTCAACGCCGCTGTGCAGGAGAATGTCAGCGGCATCCGGGTGGTCAAGAGCTATGTTCGGGAGGATTACGAGATCGAGAAGTTTAACGCAATGTCCAATGAGATGCGCCAGGACTTCACCCAGGCCGAGAACCGGCTGGCCCTCAATATGCCCATGATGCAGCTGTGTATCTACGGCACCATGACAGCCATCTTCTGGTTCGGCTCCCGCTTCATTATGAACGGCAGTATGACCACTGGCAACCTGATGAGCCTGGTGACCTACACCATGCAGATGCTCAACTCGATGATGATGCTCTCGATGGTGTTCACCATGATCGTCATGTCCCGGGCTTCGATGGAGCGTATCTCTGAACTGCTCGCCGAAACCCCCGACATCCGGAGCGGCGAGGCCGCCGTGGAAGAGGTCAGGGACGGGAGCATCGAATTCCGCAATGTCTCCTTCAGCTATGCCGGCAAGGACGGCAACAACAGCCTGATGGATGTGGAT
>CAKWRB010000259.1 GCA_934845495.1 uncultured bacterium | reverse complement strand
TACGAAATGGCTTAACCTGCAGCACAACTTTGAACAATCAGAAAACAAAGGACCGGTTTATCCGGTCCTTTTTGTTTTTACAGGATTTATTTTTACTCAATTCATATTGAGGGAATTGGGAACAAAGCTCTATGCAGGGATCCAATAGGAATATCCGACGAAAAAACTCTGAAAAAGCTGAAATCAAAGCGATTTCTGCTGGATATCGCAAAAGCAAACTGCATAAAAATACAGCATATTCCTAATGCATTTCACTGAAAATAGTGCAGGATTCTTGCAGATAGAACTGCATAATGCTATAATAATAGCAGGCTGAATGCCGCCCGGACTGATCGGGTGAACTGAATTTGGTTTGTGTATCCTTAATATACAAACAGCTTTGCAGAAAAGATGGGGACCGACGCGGTCCCCATCTTTTTTTGTCATAGATGACGCCGAGGTGCGGGTACAGCCATGTATAGAGGGAGCCGGACCGGCCCATACTGAACAACACACCTGTTTTTAACAAATATTTGAATTTTGTCCACAGATACTTGATGTAAATTGTGGAATATGGTAGGATAAAAACAGGATAGAACGAAAGGGGACATCATGATGAGAAAATTGTTTGAATGTGCTGACCGCTATGCTGCAAACAGTCGCTGGCAGGACTTTGCGCTGGTCAAGATCTGCCTGTTCAGCGCAGGTGCACTGGTGGGTATGGCTGTCCCCACTGGCCGGAAAAAAGCCCCGGTCCTGCTGGCCATGCTGGGATTTATCCTCACCTATATCCCGCTGGTGCTGGGCTTCTTGCCTTATCTGGACGAGATGGTCCCGACCGGGCGAAGCCAGAGCCGCATCAACAAGGTGATCCTGCCGGAATAAACCCGGTGACCCATTCAAAAAAGGCGTATGGAGTGATCCATACGCCTTTTTGTAGTCTTACTGTTTTTAGGGCACTCAGGGGAGCTGATAGGGCTCCACCTTGTGCAGCACCCGGATATGCACCAGCGCATCCGCCAGAATGCCATCGGGGG
>CAKWRB010000258.1 GCA_934845495.1 uncultured bacterium | reverse complement strand
CTCCGGCTTTCCGAGCGGCACTGGTCCTGCTTGGTGTAGTGGCTTCAATCTTCCTACTGGATCTGCGGCTGCGGCCCTATATCCAGAATATTTCCGGAAATCAGGCCAGGATTTACGGGACACGGATCATCAACGACGCCATCTATGAGGAACTGGCCAAGGACAATGTGCGATACGACAACCTGATCACGCTGACCCAGAATGCCCAGGGCGAGATCACCTCCCTGCAAACCGATATGGTAGCGCTGGGACGCCTTCGCAGCCGGGTGACCGATGCAGTGCTGCAGAAGATCGACGAAATGGGGAAGCAGGATATCTATCTCTCGGCGGGAACGCTGTCCGGCATACAGCTTCTGTCCGGGCGGGGGCCCGATCTCAATCTGAAGGTGGTTCCCTCCGGCTACATGACCAGCGAGATCGAAAACCGGTTTGATTCGGCCGGAATCAACCAGACCCGCCATCAGATCATGCTCCGGATCGATATGCGCGTGCTGGCCATTATTCCCGGCTACACAGTGGCCACGGAGGTTCATACGGAATTCTGCCTTGCGGAAACAGTGATCGTCGGAACAGTTCCCGGCACCCTTCTGGAGCTGACGGACAGTTCTTCCACCCGGCAGACCTATGATCTTTCCGCTGCAGGGGAGTGAGAGCAATGATATGTCAAAGATTGCGGCGGGAACTCGTGGCAATTTTGCAAAGGGTGTGATATAATATCCGCAAGGCGGCTGTGGGCATCTAAGTCGGCATTTCCCGGCGCTTGTACAGCATTCGGGAAAAATAGCAGAAGATCCTGCTTGCTGATCTTTTATATCAGCAGAACGGCAGCCGCATCGCAGAAAATTTAAGGGGAGGTTTGGCTATGAGTGAGGAGATCCTCAAAAAAATCATAGAACTCACCAAAACAGTCGAGAAATACAACTATCACTACTATGTTCTGGATAATCCGCTGGTTCCGGATTATGAATACGACCGAGTCAATCATGAGCTGATGGACCTGGAAAAGCAGTATCCCCAGTATGTTCAGCCCAACAGCCCCTCCTTCCGGATTGGAGGAGCGGTATACAATACTTTTGCCCAGGTGG
>CAKWRB010000257.1 GCA_934845495.1 uncultured bacterium | reverse complement strand
CCATCAAGGAGGTCATTGCCTTCCCGAAGGTGCAGAATGCCAGCGACCTGATGACCGACTGCCCGTCGTCGGTGGATCAGAAGGACCTGGATGTGCTGCACATCCAGATCCAGGACGAAAAGTAAGTCCATTCTATGCCCAAAAATCCCTCTGCCTGTTTCCTGGCAGAGGGATTTTTATATCGTATCAGCGCAAAAAAATTCCCCGGAACACTCCGGGGAATTTTTGGGTGCGGTCAGTTGGTTCGGGCAGGGATCCGGTCAATGCGCACCAGCTCCTCCTCCAGGTAGGGCTGGATCTGCCAGTCCCGGGCAAAGTCCAGGTACTCCTGGTACTTCTGCCGGTCGGGGCGGCCGTTGCGCACCGCCTTGATGAGGATATTTTTGGGGGTGTGTTCCAGCGAGATGAACTCCATGATGTTCACATCATAGCCGCAGGCCTCCAGCAGCTGGCCGCGGATGCTGTCGGTGAGCAGCGCCGAAAGCCGCTCCTTGATGATGCCGTGTTTGAGCATGAGCTTCATGCGGTCGTTTTTGATTTTGGGGAACAGTTCGTGCTGGCAGCAGGGCACGGTCAGCAGGATGCGGCAGTCCCAGCCGATGGCCTGGACAATGGCGGCATCGGTTGCCACATCACAGGCGTGGAGGGTAACCACCATGTCGATGGGTTCTCCCGATACATAGCTCTGAATATCGCCGGTGAGGAAGGAGAGCCCGTTGTATCCCAGGTCCCGGGCCACCTGCTCGCAGAAGCGGATGACATCGTCCTTGAGGTCCAGACCGATGATCTTGACATTGAGCCCAAGCTGCCGCACCAGATAGTAGTAGAGCCCGAAGGTGAGGTAGCTTTTGCCGCAGCCAAAGTCCACAATGTTGATGCACCGGTCCCGGGGCAGCTCGTCCACGCAGCCTGCCACCAGCTCCAGATACTTGTTGATCTGGCGGAACTTGTCGTAGTGGGCCTTGAGGACATGGCCCTCGGCATTCATCACACCCAGGTGGATCAAAAAGTCGCAGGGTTCCCCGTCTGGAATGGCATAGGCCTTCTGCTTGTTGTGGGAGAGGTTCTGCTCTCCGGCCTTGGTGGGCGGCTGGGTCTTGATCTTCAGGCGGCTGAAGCTGGTCATGTGGTAGTCGTGCTCGGT
>CAKWRB010000256.1 GCA_934845495.1 uncultured bacterium | reverse complement strand
TCCGGACAGGATCTCCTTCATGCAGCGGCACATCTTCCCCTCTGCATATCCGGTGTCCTTGCAAATCGGGCAGGTGAACTGCATCTCGTCATAATCCTCTGGCAGCCCGGCCTCCCGCAGGAGTTCCCTCTTTCGCTGCTGCATATAAAGGTTGGTATCCCGCAAGCGGGCAATTTTCGCCTCCACATCCCCTCCGGAGAGGATCGTTTTGGCAATGGCTGCGCTGGTTCCTGTCAGCTCCCGGCGAAGCTCCTCCACCGCCGGCACCTTTTCCCGGATCACCTGCTGATGATACTGGTATTCGTTCCGGGCCCGGCTGCGCCGCTGCTCCAGTATTTCAAACGCTCTGTCCATAATTTCCTTGGGATAGGCCATTCCTCGTCAACCTCCTCACCGGTCAATAAAATCTGAAAGCACCCGGTCCTCGATCTCCTGAATGCTGTAAGAAGTCCCATGCTCCTGAGCCGGGGCACGGCGCGCCGAAGCGTTGGCAGCATCTGCTGCCGTGCGCACCCCTTCCCGGTGCCAATTCTGAAGCACCTTGTTGATGTAGGCAAAACTGAGCTTCCCGGTGTTTTCCACGGCACGCTCGTATGCCAGGCGGATCACATCGATTCCAAAGCCAAGCTCCCCATACCAAGAGGCGATCATCTCCCGCTCCCGGGTGGTGAGATTGCGATCGTTGATGCCGAACGCCGACCGGACCTGCCCCTCGTTGGAGCGCCGCTGGGTGAGGTAATCGATGTACCGCTCCGCCTCTTGGGCTGTTTCGATCCCCTTTTCCTGCCAGCTGGCGGCTGTTTTTTCCACATAGCGCATATTGAGCTTGTCGACGGACCTGCAATAGCCCATCACCGTAAGGATAAATTCCGGTGTCAGGCCGTAATAGGCATACAGCGCGGTGAGGCACTGCATATCCATCGAGGTCAGCGGGCAGCCGGTGATCTCCTGTGCCTTGTGCAGCAGGCTCAGCAAGGTGCTGTCCTTGGCCGCCAGTTCCGCACATTCGGCCCGGGTAAAGCGCCGGGAATCGGAGGCAACCACTGTCCGGCGGGGCTCTTCCTGTGTCAGCTCCCGGACAGGGGCAGGCACGACCGTCTCCAGGTTAACAGGACAGGCCGCTGCTTCCCCACCTTCGGAGCGCAGCAGGCCACAGTTTTCCCAATAGAGTGCCGCATCCCGGACATCGGCGGGGTCCTGGCGGAGAAAACTCCCGATTTCCTGATCGGTCATGGGGCGGCCCTGGCGCAGCAGAAGAAGCAGCACCTTGAGCTGCAGCACACCGCACAGCCGCAGATGCTGGTCCACGACTGCGGCAGG
>CAKWRB010000255.1 GCA_934845495.1 uncultured bacterium | reverse complement strand
GCATAGGGCCACAGGGGGTTACGACTGGTTTTCCCTCCGGATCGAGCAAGGGGGTAAATCCTGCCGCATTTCCGTTTCTGTGAAAGAGATAATTCACACCCGTTTGCGTATCGACCCGGATTTCGATCACATCGATTACGCCCTGCTGATAGATTTTCTTAAAACGCTCCATCTGTATTCCTCCTTAGACGGCGATCTTTGCATTTACTTTATTACATTGTTCTGCCGAAAGCAATGCTCAAAAAAGCAGAAATTGACGGCCCGAAGCCGCCCATGCTATACTGGAGAAAAAGGAGGGTGTGCCATGAGACAGACTGCAAAACGCTGCGGGCGCTGGCTGGCGGTGCTGCTGGTGTTGGGGATCCTGATCGGCTGCCGGTGGGTGTTCCCCCGACGGGATCGGATCGCCGGGGAAGCCGGAACGGTCACCACCGCCCAGAGCGTCACCGAAGCCCAGGGGCGCAACCAGTGCGGCGGCTGCTCGGCGGCCTACCTGCTCCGGGCAGACGGAAAGGACATCACTGGAGCGGAGGCCTATGCCGAAATCCCCCTGAAGCTGCCCAACGGCTACCTGCTGCCCCAGGGCATCCGCAGCTACCTGCGCCAGGAGGGCTATCCGGCGGTGATGCGCCGGGGCACTCCCGATCAGCTCTGTGCCCGGCTCCGGGAGGGGCTGCCGGTGATTGCCCTGATCCAGGAGGGGGAGGCGCTGCACTATGTGGCGGTGGTGGGCTGTGACAGTGAAAGCCTCTACCTGGCAGATTCGCTCTGCCCACCTGCCGAGGGGTACAACCGGGTGGTCAGCCGGGAGGAGTTTGCCCGGCTGCAGCAGATCGGTCTGCCCGGCTTCGAGGAGGTCTATATCACCGCCGCCCCGGACTGATAAAAAAGAGGCCCGGACCGGACGCAGTGCCGGACGGGCCACAGGGATAGTCGATGCAGGAGGGGCCGGAACGATACCGGCTCCTTCTCTTTATATATAATAGAACAGGGGAAGACGAGAAAATGCCCCGTACAGCCGGACACTGTACAGGGCAGGGAAATCATTCCGCAGGCTCAGCGGCGGCAGCCGGCCGGGCAGTGATGCGGTGGACGGTGTCCAGCACTGACTCGTGCCGGATGGTGCGCACATCAAAGCGGAAGAGCTGGAAGACAAGCTGGATGGCCGGGCCAATGCCGAACATACCGATGACGGTGCCCAGACCCACCGGGCCGCCCAGGAAGAAGCCGATGACCAGCACCACCGTTTCGATGCCGCCGCGGATCAGGCCCACCGGGACCCGGGTCAGGCGCTTGGAGAAGGCGGTCATCATCGAATCGCGGGGGCCGCAGCCCATGCCGGCGCCGATGTAGAGGAAGGAGCCGGTGGCCAGCACAAAGAGGCTGAGCACCATCATAGCACAGCCCCAGATGGCATTGGGGGCAGCCGGGATCCAGCCCAGCCCCTTGAGG
>CAKWRB010000254.1 GCA_934845495.1 uncultured bacterium | reverse complement strand
GCGGAGATGAGCTGGGTGCGCTCGTTTTCTCCAAACAGCCCCACGCTGCCGCAGGCCGCCGGGAATACCCCGGCACTGGCCCCGATGACATAGGCACTGCGGATTCCGGTGGGGCGGATGCGGTCGGCGGTGCCGACGATGACCTGGTCCAGCGTCTGGGGAATCTCCCCGATGCGGATGGCTGCTGCACCGCTGTCAAACAGGCTTTCCAGCACACGCAGCGGCAGCCGCCTGGGGCCGATCACCACAGCCAGGGTGTCCAGCAGCTTCATCAGTTCCTCCCAAACCCGGTCCTGCTCCTCGATCATCCGCAGACGCTCCTCCTCCGGTTCGGCAGCCCGGCAGAGGGCTTCGATGTGCTCCGCTGCCCCGATGCTCTCCAGCAGCTGGCAGACCGCCGTGGAAAAGCCCGGGCCATCTGCCTCCCGCAAGCCCTGCCGAAACTGCTCCAGCGGACGGATCACCCGGCGGCGCACCCCGTTGATGCGCTCCAGCCGGGCGGTATCCTCCGGGGAAAAGTCGGCCTGGAAGCCATCCGGATGGTTTTCAAAGGGCTTCTGCCAGTCCCGACGGCCCACATTCCACACATAGCAGTAGTTTTCCAGCTCGGCGGCCTCTTCCGGGGTGATGCCCACTGCTGCCGCCTTGGCAAAGCGCAGGATATTCCCGGCGGAAAAACCCTCGGCAGCACAGTCCAGGGCCGCCCGCACCACCGAAACCGCCGGAGTATCCATCGCCCCCTGAGGCAGGTCGGCAAAGAAGGGGATGCCATACTTTGCGAAGGTGCGCTCCAGCGCAATGCGGTAGGGGGTAAGATCCCGGCAGATCACCGCGATTTCCCGATAGCGCAGCCCCCGGCGGCGCACATCGTCACAGATGGAAGAGGCCACCGCAGCGATCTCCTCATAGGGGTCGGCGGCAGACACCAGGGTGACCCCCTCGCCGGCCGGCTCCCCAGCGGTGGTGGGGCGCAGGAAATACTGCTCCATCCGCCGGAGCCCCTCGGCCCGAAAGCGCACCGGTTCCCCCATCAAAAGGGGCTCTGCCACCGGCACCGCGCTCTCCCCGGCCATCTGCACCAGCCGGGCAGCGCTCTCCTTGGAGGCGGAGAACACCCCCAGCCCCTGATCCGGGTCGTCCAGGCTGTCACAGGTAAAGGCAGCGGTCACATCCGAGGCCCCTGCCAGCATGGCCCCCAGCATCTGGTATTCCGCCTCCATAAAGGCGGTGAAGGAGTCGATGAACACGCTGATCCCGCCAAAGAACTCCCGGGGGCTGAGCATCTGCACCGCACGGATCAGATCGTCCTCTCCGTCCAGATAGCTGCGGTCGATGAGCGCCTGATAGGCGGCATAGATCTGCCCGATGTCCCCGACCTTTTCGCTCAGGGAGGGGTTGCCGGGCAGGGAGAGCCCCAACAGGCGGTCCGGGGTGATGCCAGCCGCCTTGAATTCGCCAATCTCCCCGATCATATCCTCGATAAATCCGGGCTTATCCGCCTGGGCTGCATAGACCTCCAG
>CAKWRB010000253.1 GCA_934845495.1 uncultured bacterium | reverse complement strand
CACATCTTCGTCCTCGTAGAGGATCGGCACCCGGATCTCGCTCTCCAGGTAGTCGGGCGGGGTGTCCTCCATGGTCACCGAAAGGGTGTCCCCGGCATGGATCCGGTCGATGGTGCGGATGTGCGCGCCGTTGAGCTGCAAGCCCTCCGGCCGGTGCTTGAGCGAGATGATCACCCGGCTGGACATCTTCCGGATGCTTTTGAGGTACTGTTCCACCTTCATGCCGTCCTCGGCCGGTGTGATGAGAAAATCGATGCGGCGCAAACCTTCGCCCCCTTTCCGAAACAGAAAAAGCCCACCGCATTGTGGACTTTTCACACGATTCCATTATAATGCAAACCGTGTGCCTTGTCCACCTGCGGCAGGCTTCTTTCCAGCAAGTTTTAACTTTCTTTACAAATCCACGGCAGAGCCGGCATCAATAGGCAATGCCCTGTGCCTTCATCGACTCTGCCACCTTGAGGAAGCCGGCGATGTTTGCACCGGCAATGAGGTCACCGGCACAGCCGTACTCCTCCGCTGCATGGTAAGCAGCGTGGAAGATGCCCTTCATGATCTCCTCCAGCTTGCGGTCCACCTCCTCGAAGGTCCAACTGTACCGCATCGAGTTCTGGCTCATCTCCAGACCGCTGACCGATACGCCGCCGGCATTGGAGGCCTTGCCCGGGGCAAACAGCACACCGTTCTTCTGGAAGAAGGCGGCAGCCTCGGGGGTGGTGGGCATATTGGCGCCCTCGCACACCGCCAGGACCCCATGGGCCACCAGGGCCTCGGCCCCGGCGAGATCCAGCTCGTTCTGGGTGGCGCAGGGCAGCGCTACATCACAGGGCACGGTCCAGATGCCGTGACAGCCCTCGGTGTACACCGATCCGGGCACCCGCTCGGCATAGGCCTTGATGCGTCCGCGCTCCACTTCCTTGATCTGCTTGACCACAGAAAGGTCAATACCGGATTCGTCGTAGATGTAGCCGGAGGAATCAGACATAGCCACCACCTTCATGCCCATCTGCTGGGCCTTTTCACAGGCATAGATGGCCACATTGCCCGAACCGGAGATCACAGCGGTTTTGCCGGCAACCGACTCCTGCTTCATCTCCTGGAGCATCTCCCGCAGGAAGTAGAGCAGCCCATAGCCGGTGGCTTCGGTGCGGCCCAGCGAGCCACCGTAGGTGAGCCCCTTGCCGGTGAGGACACCGGTAAAGGCATTGCGCAGCCGCTTGTACTGCCCGAACAGATAGCCGACCTCCCGGGCGCCGACCCCGATATCGCCGGCGGGGACATCGGTGTCCTCACCGATGTGGCGGTACAGCTCGGTCATGAAGCTCTGGCAGAACCGCATGATCTCCATATCGCTCTTCCCCTTGGGGTCAAAGTCGCTGCCGCCCTTGCCACCGCCCATGGGCAGGCCGGTGAGGCTGTTCTTGAAGGTCTGCTCAAAGCCCAGGAACTTGATGATGGAGGCATTCACCGACGGATGCAGCCGCAGGCCGCCCTTGTAGGGGCCGATGGCCGAGTTGTAC
>CAKWRB010000252.1 GCA_934845495.1 uncultured bacterium | reverse complement strand
GTCCGGACCGACCCCGGTGTGCATCTTCGGATGGCACCGCTGGTTGCAGTGTCCACGGTGCTGACCCACCTGTGCGGTGGCTCTTCCGGGCGGATGGGGGCGGCTCTGCAAATCGGCGGTTCTGTTTCGGGCGTGTTGGGGCACTGGGCCAACATGGACGAAAAGGACAGCCATATCATCACCATGTGCGGAATGGCAGCGGGATTTTCAGCGTTGTTCGGGACGCCGCTGGCGGCCGCTGTCTTTGCCATGGAGGTGGTCAGTGTAGGGGAGATGTACTATGCGGCATTTTTCCCTTGCCTGTTTTCGGCGTTCAGCGCCTTCCTGGTGACCGGCGCAATGGGGTTGTCTGCCGATGCATACCAGGTGGTGTCTGTTCCGGACATCTCGGCTGTTTCGGTGCTCCAGGTGGTGCTTCTTGGCATTGGGTGTGCCCTGGTAGCCCGGTTGTTCTGTGCGGCTCTGCGGATGGCCCGCCGCGCCTATGGGGCAGTATTTCCCGACACCGGCCTGCGGATTGCTGCAGGGGGAGTACTGGTAATCCTGCTGACTCTTGCAGTGGGAACACAGGAGTACAACGGTGCAGGAACCGACCTTGTGCTGCGGGCTTTTTCCGGAGAGGCCAGTCCGGCAGCTTTCCTGTTCAAGATCCTGTTTACGGCGGCAACGCTGGGGGCAGGGTATAAGGGCGGAGACATTGCACCGGCCTTTTTCACGGGTGCCACATTTGGATGCGCCGTTGCACCGCTCTGCGATCTGCCTGCCTCATTTGGAGCCGGGCTTGGGCTGGCAGGAGTGTTCTGCGGCGTAACCAACTGTCCCCTCACATCGATCCTGCTGGCCCATGAGCTGTTCGGTGGTGCCGGGCTTCCGCTCTATGCACTGTGCTGTGCAGTCTCCTATATGCTGTCGGGGTACTCCAGCCTGTATGCAGCTCAGAAGATCCTCTATTCCAAATTCCGGGCCGAGTACATTGGCGGATCCCGCAGATGATACCTTATTATATAATAAAGAAAAGCCCGGACTTCTGTCCGGGCTTTTTTAGCAGAGGAATCAGAATACAGGGATAAACTGATCCTGATACTGAGTGTTGATGTATTCACGGGTGGCATCCGAACCCAGGACCTCAACCAGGGCCTTGGTCTTTTCGGACTCCAGTTCGCCGTTTCGTACAGCCAGGATATTGGCATATTCCTGGGCACTTGCCGAATCGGAGGATTCGTTGACGATTCCCTTGTCCAGGATGCCAGCTTCGATGGCGTAGTTTCCGTTGATGGCAGCAATGGCGAATTCGCTCAGGTTTCTGGGGAGCTGGGCAGCCTCCAATTCAACAAACTCCAGCTTCAGCGGGTTTTCCTCAATGTCCAGGGGGGTGGCATTCAGACCAGCGCCTTCCCGGAGCTTGATGAGCCCCTGTGCTTCCAGCAGGTTCAGGGCACGGGCTTCATTTGTGGGGTCGTTGGGCACACCCACCTTGGAGCCTTCGCTTACTGCGGCTACATCGGTCAGGGTCTCGGAATAGAGG
>CAKWRB010000251.1 GCA_934845495.1 uncultured bacterium | reverse complement strand
ACATCGTCCACACGCCCCAGGCAGACCCCACTATCGACACAAACCACATCCTTTTTCCAGAGTTCTCCGATCCGACAGCTTGCCATTCTGCTCCCCCCTCTCCCCCATTCTATGCCTGAGACGGGGCGGCTATGCCGGCTCGACCTCCACCTGCGCCGCGGCGACAAAGGACTGCATTGCTGTGGTCAGCCACTTGTCGGCATGAGTATAGATTCGGCTGTACAGCCGGGGGGAGAACCCCTCGATTTCAAAGGCAGATACTGCATGCGCCTGCTGCTTTTCCCCGGAAATAAACTCCGGCATAAATCCGATCCCCAGGCCGGCCTCCACAAAACCGAGTACCACATTGGCACTCCCCGTTTCCAGAAACACCTCCGGTGACAGCTCATGATCCTCCAGGAAGCGTTCCAGCAGGCGACGGTAAGGGCAGCCGGGCTCGGTGTAGATGATGCGCTGCCCGAGGAGATCTTCCGGGGCAAGCCTCTGTCCGGCCAGCGGAGAGCCAGCAGCACAGAGCAGCTGCGCGGGGTGGATAAACTCAGCCAATGTGCGGGTGTAGGACAGAGAATCGTGCCCATACACCCAAATGAGATCCAGCTGACCGGCCTGCAGTCTGCGCTCTAGCTCTGGCCGGGGCGCCGTCATCACCGAAAGGCTGGCTTCGGGCTGAAGCTGGGAAAAGCGCCGAATCACCCCTGGCATAAATCCACCGCAAATCGATTCGTATACCCCGACCCGGACCAGAGCCGTTTCTTCGTTGCGGACACTGCGCAGCAGCCGTTCAGATTCTGCCAGCATCGCTCTGGCCGATTGTACAGCCTGCCGTCCTCCATCGGTCAGGCTTACCCGCCGTCCGATCCGGTCAAACAGCGGAACTCCCAGCTCCTCCTCCAGTGCCTTGATCTGCATCGTAACAGTGGACTGTGTATATCCCAGTTCCTCAGCTGCTGCCGAAAAACTGCCGAACTCGGCAATCGCCACCAGCGTCCGCAGATTTCGCAGTTCCATCTTCCATCCCGCCCAATCATTCATTATTTTTGATGATATATATAGTATAATTCAATTTAACAAATGTGTAAATCCCTGCTATACTAAAGTCAACGAAAGCCAACCGCCCCAAATCATCAAGGAGGTACTACACATGAAAGTAACTGTCTATGGAAGCCATCTCTGCCCCGACACCCTGTATGCGATCAACCAGCTCAAGACCAACGATGTGGATATGTCCTTTAAGAACATCTCCGCAGCTCTTTCGGACCTCAAGGAGTTCCTGGCAATCCGTGAGAACGATTCCCTCTTCGACGATGCCAAGAAGAACGGCGGTCTGGGAATCCCCTGCTTTGTTCTGGAGGACGGCACCCGCACCCTGGATATTTCCAAAGTGATCGGCTGATTGCAGCAAGATACAACAAAACCCGGAAGGAGATTCCTTCCGGGTTTTTTCTTGGAATTGAGGAAAGCCTTACAGCTCCACCCCTTTATACGGGGCTGTTTTGTGGGGCAGTCCGACACCGATCTTTGGCTTATGCAGCGCCCCAGTCGGGCAGACTGCCACAC
>CAKWRB010000250.1 GCA_934845495.1 uncultured bacterium | reverse complement strand
TCTCTTTGCCATTGGTATCATCAAGCAGCCGTTTGGCGGACTGGGACAGAACATCTTCAATCCTGCAGCAGGTGGAGTGGCATTTGCAATCCTTACTTGGTCGGGCTCCCTGTTCCGGTATCCGGTGCCCATTGAATCGCTGGGGAATGCAGCGGCCCGGCTGGTTTCTTCTCCTGCGGCCTCTCTTCGGATGGGTGCAACTCCAAACCTCTCTTTCACCGATGTATTTCTGGGGGTGTATCCTGGCCCGATGGGTGGGACCGGTGTCCTGATCCTTCTGGCTTGCTTTGGATATCTGGTGATTCGAAAGACCATCAACTGGCGCCCCACAGCGGCTTTTCTGGGGACAGCAGCGCTTACCGCATTCTGCTTCCCGCGAATCAATACCGGGCGGTTCCAATCGGTATTCTTTGAACTCACCAGTGGGCTGCTGTTGTTTGGAGCAATCTTCCTCATCAATGATCCGTCCACATCTCCCAAGTCTGGAACGACCCGGACGATTTACGCGGCAATTTCCGGAGTAGTTGTCATGGCCTTCCGATATTTGGGAGCCTATGAAGAGGGGTTGGCCTTTGCAGTTCTGCTGATGAATGCCTTCTCGTTGTTTATTGATATGCGCTATGAAAAGATCCGTCATCGGGAAAGGAGGGAGCTGTATGCAGAACGGCAGACTGAAACGATATAGAATGCTTGTCCAACGATTTGATGGCCTGCTGACCCGAACCCCTGTAATCACCTATGGCCTTGCGATCCCCTTCGCAGTAATGGGAACAGTGGATACCCGCGCAGCCTTTACGCTGAGCGTGGGTATGATGGTAATCAGTCTGTTGTCCACAGTAGTGGGATGGCTCCTGAAACGGATGGGGCAGGGGAGAGAAGTCTGCATGTTGGTAACAGCGATTCTCTCATCTCTGACACTTTCCGGATTGAGCCGGATCCCGCTGGAGGGATTCCATTTGCCGGTGGGTACACTGGGAATCTATTTCCCGTTGCTGGCGGTGAACACCCTCACCTTCTTCCTGGTTACTCGTTGTGATGAGAAGGAACCGCTGCTGAAAAATCTGGGACAGTCAGTCCGCTTTGTTCTTTCCTTTGCGTTCTTTGTGCTGACAGTTTCAATATTCCGGGAGCTGCTTGGCAAGGGGACCAT
Source organism: uncultured bacterium (assembly GCA_934845495.1). GTDB lineage: Bacteria > Bacillota > Clostridia > Oscillospirales > Ruminococcaceae > Avimicrobium. The sequence continues at coordinate 410 of CAKWRB010000250.1, read as the reverse complement.
TTTTGGGATCAAGGTACTGAACAGCCCACAGATCACAACGGTGCTGATGCCGTTCTTTGGGTTTATCCTGGTGGGGATGCTCTCTGCATTTTTCCGTCAGGTGAACCGGACAGTTCGTGCCTGGTGCCTGATTCGTGACCGGGAAGATGCCCAGGACCTGAAGCCGGAGGAGGTGGAGCTATAAGATGGATGGGTTTGTAAAACTGGTGATGATTGCATTTACCGCTGCCATGGTAGAAAATACGATTTTTAGCCGGGCTTTGGTTACACGGAAAATGCTCTTTCTAAAGAATCGGGAGGAAATTCTGACCTTTTCGGCTGTGATCACCTTGATGACAGTGATTTCGGGGATGCTCTGCTTTGCGGCCGATACACTGCTGCTTTATCCTCATGGGATCAATATCTACATC
>CAKWRB010000249.1 GCA_934845495.1 uncultured bacterium | reverse complement strand
CAACGCGCAGCCCGCCCCTCCGCGATGGGGATCGGGTGGTGCTGGTTTCGGCGGGGGTCACTGCCACCGGAGCGGACTGGGTGAAGTCCCAGCTGGAGGCTGGGGCAAGCAGTTCGCCGCAGCAACTGGCCGAAAGCCTGGCCAAAACCGCACGGGAGCGGCAGCAGCCCGGCCGGGAGGATGACATCACCGTGCTGGTGGCAGAACTGGTACGCTCCTGACCCCGATCATTCGGGCTTGATTTTTGGAACTACACATAGTATACTGAATACAAAGGTAAATCTAAATATAAGACTTGTCTAAATAATTGCGAGGAGGGAATCCACGATGGATGAAATCACCATGCGCCCCATTGGCCGGGTCGAGCGCTCCGGAGATAGCACCTGGCTGCAGGTGGACGAGGTCTGGCGACCGGCGCTGCTGGGGCTGGACGGATACAGCCACCTGATCGTCATCTGGTGCTTTGACCAGCAGTCCCGGCGGTTTTCCCAGGGCCCGAAGGAGCTTCAGTTGGAGCGGGAAAGCGGCCCCATCGGGCTGTTTGCCACCCGGACCCCGCACCGCCCCAATCCCATTGCCCTGTCGGTGGTCAGGATCCTGGGGCTGGATCTCGAGGCAGGCCGGGTGGAGATCGACGGCATTGAAGCCTTCGACGGTACGGCCCTGCTGGACCTCAAGGGGTATTCCCCTAAAATCGACAGTGTACCCGATGCAGTGGCTCCCAACTGGGGCGGCTCGGGACATGGCGGCAAACATGGCCCCACATGCCGGAAGGGCTCCTCGAACGGATGAGCCTGCCCCCTCTGATTGTGTACCAAAGAGAAAAAATGCCTCCGCATGGCAGAAGCCGGCGGAGGCATTTTTTGTTGCGGAAACGAAAAATCAGGAAAGGCGGCGCTTGGAAGCCCGTGCCGAGAGCAGCAGGGCGCCATAGCCCAGCAGCAGATACCCGGCAGCATAGAAGAGAAGGTCACTGGTGCCCATCTTCAGCAGGAAGTACCCGCCGGCGGCAAAGAACAGGACCGCAAGCAGCGGATGAAGCCAGAAGGCAGGGCTGTTCTTTCCGGCCTGCACACCGATCTGGATCAAGGTGAGGGGGTTGATGGCCATCAGCAGCAGGAGCAGGGCCATCATACCGGCATCCGGCGGAACAAAGGTCACGGCCAGCGCCGGGAGCACCAGCAGGAGAGCGGCGGCGAACAGGGCATAGGTGCTGTGTTTTTTCCACATCATGGGTCCCTCCTTTTTTGACTGCTATTGGGTCAGCGTCTGCGGCGGTAGTAGCGGTTTTTGTTGCGGCCGCGCAGAATGGTAACGGTGATATAGGCGATGATGCTCAGCGCCACAAACACCACAATGAACTTGGCCAGGAAGCTGCGGAACAGACGCTTGAACTTGTCGATGAGGGTGGCAATCAGGCTGGCATCCGCCTGTTCGGCTGCCACAGCCGGTACGCTGCCGATCTCCTCGCCGGCCAGCATCAGGCGGATGGTGCCCACCTGTTCCCCCTCCTTCACCGGGGCATTGACCACGGCGGGCAGATCCAGTTCCAGAGTGATGGAGCTGGCC
>CAKWRB010000248.1:465-1574 GCA_934845495.1 uncultured bacterium | reverse complement strand
GCACAGTGCAGGGAGAACCCTGCCCAGGGGCCTCGCTGCGCCTGTGGATCACCGGCCGGAGCTGCAGCCGCAAGCAGGCCGGCTGCAGCATGGCAGATGCCCTGGCCCAGTGGAGCCTGGCCCAGCTGTTCGGGCTGAGCGAGTGCGAGATCGCCCTGCTGCTGGAGTATCTGCAGGAGCACCGGGAAACCCTGCTGGAAGTGGCAGCTGGAAGATGCAGCAGCGATTGACAAAGCTATGGGTCGAGCCGTATAATAGTCCATGCGTGATTTCAAAAAACCAAGGAGTTGAGAGGAAACAAGATGAGGTTCAGTTGTTCCGACTATGTATCGGTGTTCAAGGCCCTGTCTGATGAGACCCGTCTGCGCATTGTCGTCAAGCTCTGCCAGAACGAGATGTGTGCGGCGGCCCTGCTGAAGAATTTTGCCATTACACAGCCAACTCTTTCCTATCATATCCGAATCCTCACCGACTGCGGCCTGGTACAGGCACGGCGGGAGGGAAACTGGATCTTTTACAGCATCAATCCCCAGCGGGGTGCGATGGTGCGCTGCTTTCTGGAGGACGCCGGTCTGGAGCAGTGATCAATGAATCATAACAGAAAAGCTCTCCTGTCTGTATCGAGCAGGAGAGCTTTTTTCATTTTGTAATTTCAGTGTCGTCCAGGGCGAGTGCATCCAACCGGGTGATGCGGCAGCTCAGCCGTTCCCCCTCCTGGGGACTGTGGGTCACCAGCAGGAAGGTGCGGTCCCCCAGCCAGCGGTCCACGCAGGCCAGGGTGGATGCCAGGGTGATCTCGTCCAGGCCCTTAAAGGGCTCGTCCATGATGACCAGCGGGCTGGCGAACACCAGCGCCCGGGCAATGGCAGCCCGGCGCCGCATCCCACCGGAGAGCTTTCCCGGGCGGCTGTGTTCCCAGCCGGAAAGACCCAGCTCCCCCAGCAGTGCCGTCAGTTCCGCCTCCGGACGCTCCGGGGCCACCAGCTGCAGGTTTTCCAGAATGGTGCAGCCGGGCAGCAGGCGGTCCTCCTGGAACACCATGGCGATCCCCTCGGCTGGGATTCCAGTGATGCTGCCGCTCTGGGGTTTGAGACTGCCGCAGAGTAGGC
>CAKWRB010000248.1:0-455 GCA_934845495.1 uncultured bacterium | reverse complement strand
GGTTCAGCCCGGAAAAGACCGGCTTTCCGCCATAGGAAAAGGTGAGATCCCGGATCTCAGGCATGGCAGTCACCTCCGTTCGGGTCGGGCAGCAGCAGAAGCACAGTGCGCTCGATTGCCGCCGAGAGCAGTATGATCACAATGGTCCAGGCAAACAGCCCTGGCATATCCAGGTAGATCTTGGCATGGTAGAGCTGAGTGCCGATGGCCTGGGAGGGGATGGCGATCACCTCGCCAGCGATGCCCGACTTCCAGCTGAAACCCAGTCCCACCCGCATGGCGGAGAGCAGGTGGGGCAGCGCAGCAGGCAGATAGAGGTAGCGCAGCTTTTTCCCACGGGAAAACCGGTAGACCTGCGCCATTTCCAGCAGGTCGGGGTCGGCGCTTTGCAGGCCGGTGTGAACCCCCTGCCAGATCACCGGCAGTACCATCAGCAAGGCGATGAAGGTGGAGAG
>CAKWRB010000247.1:353-1607 GCA_934845495.1 uncultured bacterium | reverse complement strand
CGGCGTTTTCAATGACCATGATCACCGCATTGGGCACATCTACACCTACTTCCACCACCGTGGTGGCAACCAGCAGGTCGATGGCTCCATCCTTGAACTGCTGCATCACGGCCTCCTTGTCAGCGGCTTTCATCTTGCCATGCAGCAGCCCCACCCGGTAATCAGAAAACTCGTGCTGCTGCAGCTGTTCGGCATATTCCGAGGCGGAAATCAATCCCAGGTCTACCTCTCCTGGCTCCACCAGCGGGCAGATGATGTAACCCTGGTACCCCTGGCCCAGATGCCGTTTGATGTAGCCATAGGCGCGCTGCCGCTTGGCGCCGTCGATGGCATAGGTTTTTACCGGCAGGCGGCCCACCGGCATGGTGTCGATCACCGAAATGTCCAGATCGCCATAGATCATCAGGGCCAGGGTGCGGGGAATGGGGGTGGCGGACATCACCAGGGTATGGGGGCTCTGCCCCTTCTGTCCCAGTGCAATGCGCTGCCCGACACCGAAGCGATGCTGTTCGTCGGTGATGACCAGTCCCAGATGGGAAAACTCGATCCCCGAGGAGATGAGGGCGTGGGTTCCCACCACCAGATCCACCTCTCCGGCTGCCAGAGCCGCTCGGATGCGCTTCTTTTCCGCTGCTTTGGTGGAACCGGTGAGCAGCTCCACCCGCAGCCCGGTGGGGGCGAGGAACTTCTGCATCGTCTCCCAGTGCTGGGCTGCCAGAATCTCGGTGGGGGCCATCAGCGCGGTCTGGGCGTGATTTCGGGCAGCAAAGACGCAGGCACAGGCTGCCACCACCGTTTTGCCCGAACCCACATCACCCTGGAGCAGCCGGTTCATCGGGGCATTCCCAGCCAGATCGTGGCAGATTTCCTGCACCGAGCGAAGCTGGGCATCGGTCAGCGCAAAGGGGAGGGTATGAAGAAAGTCGTCGATCTCCACCGGATGCATGGCAACCGGTGTGGGGGTATTTCGGGTGGAGCGCACCGCAGAAAGCGCCAGCGAAAGGGTGAACAGCTCCTCAAAGATCAGCCGCCGCCGGGCGATGAGCATATCATGGCGGCTGGCAGGGAAGTGGATGTTCTCGATGGCGTACTGCAGGTGGCAGAGCTGATTCTGCGCCTTGATGTCGGCGGGAATGGTCTCCTCCAGTGTCTCCAGCAGGCCGGAGAGCGCCAGGCGCACCTCGTTGGCCAGAAAGCGGGAGTTGATTCCGGCTGTTTGGGGATAGACCGGGATCAGCTGCCGGGCCTCGGCCA
>CAKWRB010000247.1:0-343 GCA_934845495.1 uncultured bacterium | reverse complement strand
AAAATCAGCGGAGAGTTCATCTCCCGGCGCAGCAGAGAGCCGGTCACCTTGCCGTAAAAGACATATTCCTCCTCGACCCGCAGTTTGTCCACGGTGAACTTGGAGTTGAAGAAGGTCAGCAGCAGTTCTGTGCCATCGGGGTCCACAGCCCGGACCTTAAAGACCGAAAGCCCCTTGCGGATGTGCTGTTCCCGGATTTGGAGAGGACCATGGCCCGGATGGCACAGGGCTCATTGGGGTCGGCATGCAGGACGGATACCGGTTCGGTCAGGTCGATGTAATCCCGAGGATAGTGGTTGACCAGGTCGCCCACGGTGTCGATTCCCAGCTTGTGCAGCAGACC
>CAKWRB010000246.1:390-1608 GCA_934845495.1 uncultured bacterium | reverse complement strand
TGCAAGGAGCACAACATGTCTATGGACGATCTGCTGAAGGCTGGTGTAGCTGTTGGTGTTATCTGGCAGGATGGCCGTCCCTTCAACCGTCCCTTCGCTATCCGTCTGAACCTGGCTGTTCCTCACGCTCGCGTGATCGACGCTATGGATCGTCTGGACAAGTACGTATTCAACGCCAAGTAATTGATGTTGAGTATCGACTAACTTCTCTCATAGCTTCAAAGGCTTCGGCTTCTGGCCGAAGCCTTTTTGTTTTTCTCTCCCCTTCCCCATCTGCAGGAAACAGAAAACCCGAAGGCTCTCCATTGGAGTCTTCGGGTTTTGGCTTTGATCTATGAGCGCAAAATCAGCGAATGATCATTGCAACAGCATCATACCGGGATTTATCGATTTCAGCAAAAAAATTGGTTTCAGTCGTTAGAAGGTCCTTGCCGGATTTCCGCAGATTTTCCGAGACAAACCGCGCCGATCGCAGGCCATTTTCCTGAAGAGCTGCATACCCTTCGTGGAATGCTGTTTCCCGGTTGGAATCCACATAGGCAACTGTATAAGCTGATGCCTCCTGCATGGCAGCTTGCAGCTGTTCCCCGGCAGATTGATAAAAGCTCTCCGATACATACAGCCAGTCCATCTCGATCCGATGTGCTGTATGGATGAGATAGGCGTGCTCCATCTCTTCATCCAGGAGCTGACCAAGCTGAGCGCTGTTGATTTCCATCGCAGTAACTGCATCATCCTGCCAGGTTTCCGCGGGGGTATCGCCTGCTGGCATCACCTGCCCAAACAATTCCCCAAAGGCTGCAGCGGTATAGTCATCATTCGGCTCAGCCAATGTGAATTCCTGCATATCCTTGACAGCCCGAATCGGGCTCTCCTTGGAGATCACCATCATCGTTCCGCCATAGAGAACCCCCAGCTGACGCGCCTGAAGGTTTTCGGCACAGTCCTGTTCTGTCAGCTGAAGAAAGGTTGGCGAATTGAGTGTCATCGTCATATGCTCATAATCCCGGAAATAGAACGGCGAGGAATAGATGGCAAAGTCACTGTCGTAGGGAATCAGTGCTGCGGAATCAGAGAGGATCAGATCGGCCTCCCCTGCCAAAAGGCTGGATTCCGGATCCTCCTCATAAAAGAGGCTGATATCCAGTGGCACATCGCTGTATTCCACCAGTTTATCGACAAACAGGCGCATTCCATCCCGTTCAGCAGAGTCCGCTG
>CAKWRB010000246.1:0-380 GCA_934845495.1 uncultured bacterium | reverse complement strand
ATCATTGGAAGCGCATCCGGTTGTCAGCAGGCCTGCAGCTATCGCCATAGCCAGCAACCGTGGATATCCGTTCCTCATTGCTCCTCCCCTCACTCCTCGTCTTCCTCATTCTTCCGGCGATCTTCCTCTTCTTCCGATGAGTCTGGCTCTGACTCTTCATCGTGACTGCCCGACTCATCGCCTTCCTCAGGCTGCTCCACCACAGGGGGGCTCCACCGCTGATACATCAGCCCCTGGATCCACTGGATCTGCACCGGGGTGTTGGCTGCAAATACATTGTTGATGAAAATCAGGTCGGTGACTCCATTCTGGCGGATAAAGTCCGGGAGATTCAGCTCGAAGTAACGCTGGTCTACAATATAAACCGTCTCATAGTGTGC
>CAKWRB010000245.1 GCA_934845495.1 uncultured bacterium | reverse complement strand
GCTGCCGCTGACCGCGATGCCATTCAGGAGATCCGCCAGGATGCCGAGGAACGGAAGTTTGACATCCTGCTGGTGTTCATGTTCGACCGCCTGGGGCGGCGGGACGATGAGACACCCTTCGTAGTAGAGTGGTTCATCCGCAACGGAATCGAAGTGTGGAGCGCAATGGAAGGGCAGCAGAAGATGGATGATCATATCGACAAACTGCTGAACTACATCCGTTACTGGCAGGCCTCCGGCGAGAGCCTCAAAACCTCCGCACGAACAAAGACACGCCTTTCGCAAATCGTGCAGGAGGGGAGGTTCCGAGGCGGGATCGTCCCCTATGGATACCGCCTGGAAAAGCAGGGGCGCTTCAATAAAAAGAATCACGAAGTCAACGAGATTCTGATTGACCCGGATGAAGCTGCGGTGGTGCGCATCATCTTTGAAAAATATGTCTATGAGGGGTTCGGCGCACAGCGGTTGTCACGGTGGTTGTATAACAACGGCTATCTCAACCGAAAGGGAACCAACTTCGCCAATACCACCATCATCAAAATGCTGAAGAACATCATGTATGTGGGCATCCTGCGCAGTGGGGAAACACGCTCAGAAATCTTTCCGGAGCTGCAAATCGTTCCACTGGATCTGTATGAGCGGGCACAGGAGTTGATGGAGGCCAGGACAATGCACCACAATGAGGTGCCCTTTAACTCCAAGGGGAAGGCGCTGCTCTCCGGGATGGTCTACTGCGCCCACTGCGGTTCCAAGTTGGTGCTGACCACCAGCAGCGGCAGACGAGCCAAGGGTGAGCCCAAACGGGAAACCCATATCCGCTACGCCTGCCATTACAAGATTCGCCATCCTCAGGACTGTGACGGTCAGACCGGATACTCCGGTGAGAAACTGGACGGCATTATTGATAAGATCGTCATCCAACTCTTTGAGCGGATGAAGACTGCACCCAGGAGCCAGCTCATTCAAAAGCAGCGGGAAAAAGAGCTCCAACTGGCAAACAGTTCGGTGGCGAATCTGGAGAAACTCCATGCCGCCGCAGAACGGGAGCTGGAGAGCTACAAGAAAGAGATCATCAAAACCATCAATGGGACTGGCAGTTTTGGAGCGGACATCCTCGGCGAGATGATAGAGGACACCCGAAGCAAACTGGCGGCGCTGGCACAGGAATTGGAACAGGCCAAGGAAAAAGCGGCTGATCTGAAGCGCTCCGCCGTTGCCGTCCAAAAGGAGTATGACAAGATTATGTCCTGGGCCGACCTGTATGCGGGGAGTAGTATCGAGGGAAAGAAGATGATCCTTCGGCAGCTCATTGAGCGGGTGAATATCGGGAGGAACTTTGAAATCGAAGTAGAATTCAAAATCAGTGTCACACAGTTCTTCGACTTCCTGCATCCGGAAGGGGACAAGAGTGTGTACTATCGTGCATCCTGAAAGCATGAAAAAACTCGGGAGATCTCAAAACGAGATCTCCCGAGTGTGGTGGACCTAATCGGGATCGAACCGACGACCTTACGGATGCGAACCGTACGCTCTCCCAGCTGAGCTATAGGCCCAAATCAACAGTTCCAAAAGCGGAACAGAAGAATAAAGCAATATGAAATTATAGATGTGGCAGAAAACCGAACCCTTTGCGCTCCCAGCTGAGCTAC
>CAKWRB010000244.1 GCA_934845495.1 uncultured bacterium | reverse complement strand
CACCAATCCCCCTGCCAATATTGACAGTATGACATCTGCCAACCTCACCCTGGCTTAAGGGAGGGCTGACAGATGCTGATAAAAGAATATTTTCGGATGGCGATCGACAGCATCCGCACCAACAAGATGCGGGCACTGCTGACCATGCTGGGGATCATTATCGGTATCGCATCGGTGATCACCATCATCGCAGCCGGCGACGGCGTGCGCGCCTACATGAACAGCCAGCTGGAAGCCGTGGGCACCAACACCGTCATCGTTTCGGTGGATACCGAGGAGGGAACTGACAGCGACCTCATCACCAATGATGACCTGGAGGCCCTGCAGGACAATGAACTGGTCCGGGCGGTCACACCTCAGATTGTGGGCTTTGGCTCTGCCAACTTCCGCAAATCCACCATGGGCGCCTCGATCTATGCCGGTACCGAGGGAATGGAAACTGCCAGCGGTGTCAGCATGGTGAACGGCACCTTCTTCACCGAGAGCGATAACCTCAGCGCCCGCAATGTCTGCGTCATCGACGACATCGTCGCCCAGAAGTTCTTTGGCACCACCGATGTCATCGGTCTGGAAGTGACATTGGAATACAAGGACAATATGAAGACCTACCGCATCATTGGTGTCTGCAAAAGTTCCTACGGCGACTTTGTCACTGAGGATATGCTCGACTTCCTGCCGGGAACCTTCTATATCCCGCTGAACTCGGGGCTTCCCCTCCTCAACGAGGAGCCGCAGTATGAGAGCATCTATCTGATCTCCAACGACAAGTCACAGAACACCGCCATGGGCGATGCAGCAGTTCGCATCCTGGAAGCCCGCCACAACAACAGTGGCCGGAATGTGTACTACTCTCAGGATCTGAGCGCACAGCTCGATATGATCAACGAAGTAATGTCGCTGGTGACCCGGTTCATCGTCGCAGTGGCAGCCATCTCGCTGCTGGTTGGCGGTATCGGAGTAATGAACATCATGCTGGTATCGGTAACCGAGCGGACCCGGGAAATCGGCATCCGCAAGTCGCTGGGGGCCAAAACCAATGCCATCCTGATGCAGTTCCTCACCGAATCCACCATCATCACCCTGATCGGCGGTGTGATCGGTCTGATGATCGGCGTGATCGGCGCCTACATCTTCTGTGCAGTCGGAGGCTTTGACCCAGTATTCAGCCCCTCCTCGATCTTCCTCACCGTGCTCTTCTCGGCCGGTGTCGGCATCGTGTTCGGTGTATACCCCGCCAAAAAGGCTGCTGAGATGAGCCCCATCGAAGCCCTGCGGCATGACTGATCCCACATCTATAAAAAAGAAAGCCCTGAAATCCAGGGCTTTCTTTTTTGTGTGAAAACAGCAAATCCTATCAAATTTGCTGCATATAGCTCACTATGAAGTGCAGGATATTCCGTCATCGATTCTCAGGAACTGGGGTTATCTTTCACCCGTCCCTCCCCAAATCAGCGGGGTCATTCCTGAAGTTTCAGCTCTTCCACCAATTTACTCAGTTCCGGACTATCCTGAAAGAACTCAGTACCTTCTTCTGCACTGATTGCCCGAATAATCGTCTTTTGCCATTTCACTCCAAGCGTTTTATCTACTTCTTTTGTTGGGATGTGGCGGTATAAAGGCGATTGATTGATATCCCACTTTTTTGTGAGAGATTTTAGCATCGGCAAAGTAC
>CAKWRB010000243.1 GCA_934845495.1 uncultured bacterium | reverse complement strand
ATGCTCTGTGCCGGAACAGCAGCCGAGCAGGGGCTTTCGGTGCTGCTGCTGGAGAAAAACCACAAAGTGGGCCGCAAACTGCTGATCACCGGAAAGGGACGCTGCAATGTCACCAACAACTGTGACGAGGACTCCTTCCTCAAGGCGGTGCGGCGCAATCCCCGCTTTCTGTACAGTGCCATCAACCGCTTCGGAACAGTAGATACCATGGCATTTTTTGAAGGACTCGGCGTCCCGCTCAAAACCGAGCGCGGAAACCGGGTCTTTCCGGTGAGTGACCGGGCCGCAGACATCGTAGATGCCCTGCACCGCTATGTGAAGCGGAGCGGGGCTGAGCTCCGGGAGGGGGAGGTAAAGCGGCTTCTCCTTGACGAAACCGGGGTCCGGGGTGTAATCTGTAAGGACGGGAGCGAGATCCATGCCCGTCGGGTGGCAGTGGCCACCGGCGGTGTCAGCTACCCCCAGACCGGCTCCACCGGTGATGGCTACCGGTTTGCAGAGCAGGCTGGCCATACCGTTGTACCGGCGGTGCCCTCCCTGGTACCCATCGTTGCCCGGGAGAGCTATTGCCGGGAGATGATGGGGCTTTCGCTGCGCAATGTGACGCTGACTGTCCGCAAGGCTGGCAAGAAAAAGCCGGTCTTTTCCGAGCTGGGCGAAATGCTGTTCACTCACTTTGGCATATCGGGACCGCTGGTGCTGAGTGCCTCCAGCCATATGACCGGCGACCTGGGGGACTACTCCATGGAGATCGACCTCAAGCCGGGATTGACAGTGCAGCAGCTGGATGCCCGTCTGCTCCGGGATTTTGAAAAGTACATCAACAAGGACTTTTCCAATGCGCTGGACGAACTGCTGCCCCGTAAGCTGATCCCGGTGGCAGTGCAGCTTTCGGGCATTGCGCCGGATACCAAGGTCAACCAGATCACCCGGGAAGAGCGGGAAAAGCTGGCTGCGGTCATCAAGGCATTTCCGGTGACACCGGTACGGTTCCGCCCGGTGGAGGAGGCCATTGTCACCTCCGGCGGTGTCAAGGTCAGCGAAGTGGACCCGCATACGATGGAGTCCCGGCTGGTTCCGGGGCTGTACTTTATGGGAGAGGTACTGGATCTGGACGCCTACACCGGCGGCTACAACCTTCAGATCGCCTTTTCCACCGCCCGCCTGGCGGCACTGTCGATGGCAGAGGGCGAGATGACAGAATGGGAAGGATAGAAAAACTATGACTGCGATTGCGATCGATGGTCCGGCAGGAGCCGGAAAGAGCACCATTGCCCGGGCGCTGGCCCGGAAGCTGGGCTATATCTATGTGGATACCGGGGCCTTGTACCGGTCCATCGGGCTCTACTGCACCGAAACCGGGGTCCCGCTGGAGGATAAGGCAGCGGTAACAGCTGCCCTGGAGCAGATCCGGGTGGAGCTGCGGTATGTGGATGGGGTGCAGCGGGTGCTGCTCAACGGCCGGGATGTGTCGGAGGAGATCCGCCGCCCGGAGATCTCGCTGGCGACTTCCAGTGTGTCGGCCATGGATACCGTGCGGGCCTTTCTGTTCGATCTTCAGCGCAATATGGCACTGGAACACAATGTGGTGATGGACGGCCGGGACATCGGAACGGTGGTCCTGCCCGACGCCCAGGTGAAGATTTATCTGACTGCATCGGCTGAGGAGCGCAC
>CAKWRB010000242.1 GCA_934845495.1 uncultured bacterium | reverse complement strand
GAATACTTCCATGTAAAATGAGAACAGCTATACATGGGGGGCGCACATATGAACGATTTCGATGTAATGGAGAGGATTAAGGAGCTGTGTCGGATGCGCTCCTGGACATACTACCGATTGGCCAAGGAATCCGGCATCCCGTATTCCACTCTGAATACCATGCTGCATAAGACATATGTGCCGACCATCCCTTCTCTCATGAAGATCTGCGATGGCCTTGGCATCACTCTGGCCCAGTTTTTCTCTGTGGAAAACGAGCAGGCCAAGCTGAGCAAAAAAGAAAATGAGTGCCTGAAGCAATGGCGAAAACTGGACGATCAGAGCAAGGCCATGGCGATGGCCTATATGGAAGGCCTGGAAGCCCGGCAAAAGAAAGACTGAATCCATCAGTTGCTCCCCTGGGAATCTGCAAATTCCCAGGGGAGCTGCTTTTTACTTTTTACTCCTCAGCACATTTCGCTTGCCGCGGCTCACCAGATAGACCGAGGCGCCCAGGATGCAGCCCTCGGCAAAGCAGCCCAGAGGGGTTCCAATAACAGCAAAGAGGATCGGCATATTCGTTGTCTCCTTTCTTGTTTCAAGCGTTGACCGGATCGTTCTCCAGGATACACAGGACCGTCAATGTCACCACGAATCCCAACAGGGTCCATTGCATCTTTCTCACCTCCCTTCACACATCCAGCTGCAGATGGTTTTCAATGGCCTGCTCCACTTCCCGGGGCTGGATGCCGATGTACCGCTGGGTCACAGCCGCGCTGCTGTGCTGTAGGAGCTGCTGCACCAGGGCGATGTTATACCCGTTGCTCCGGTAGATCTCCGTGGCGTAGAACTTGCGGAAGCTGTGGGTGCCGACACCCTTGATGTCCAGGTAGTCGCACACCAGCTTCAGCTGCTTCTGGACCGCCCGCTCCGTCAGCGGGAAGATAACGGCGTCGGCGGGGATGCCGTGGTCAATGCAGTAGCAGCGGACAAACTGATATAAGGCCAAGGGCACCGTGAAGGTCCGGGACTTCCCGGTCTTCTGCTCGGTAATGGCCAGCCGGTATCTTTCTCCGTCCCGGACGATGTCGGAGAGCCGGAGCTGGATGATATCTGAGATCCGCAGGCCCAGGTTGGCCTCCAGCATCAGAGCTGTGGCAATGCGCTCATTGGGGCGGCATCCCGTGAACCCCTGCTTCATGGTGTGAATGATCTCCTTGTACTGTTGGGTGGTCAGGGCCACCGCGCGCTTGTTCAACAGATTCCCTCCCTTCCAAGCCCTAAAATCCGAACTTTCAGCCCGCAATATACGAACTTTTCCCCTCAAGCAGCCGGACCCGTTGGAAATACTGGGTTTGGCTGTTCGTATTTCTGGCCTTATCGGAACTTTCCTGTTTTCAGGCCCAGATGTCGCACAGGATCTCCTGGACACAGCTCCGCCGGAGAAAGGGGTCAAACAGCAGCTCCTCCAGGTCGAAGGCATCATACCCGGCCTCAACCAACAGCCTCAGTTCCCGCTCCGGGATCCCCTGGCTGATGGCGTAGTTCACCACCTCCTCTAAGTAGGCGTCCATCCCCTCATTCTTTGTCGGTATACCATAATCCCAAAGACCTCCGTACCGGTAGTAATCCCGGAGGCAGAGTCTGGTGTCGTTGAACCTGGTCAGGGTGCGCTCCCCCAGCCCGTCGATCCTGAGGATATCCC
>CAKWRB010000241.1 GCA_934845495.1 uncultured bacterium | reverse complement strand
GAGAAGGGCTTCCAGAACGAGCCGCAGAGATGCAGAGAGTGCAGAAATGCCCGCAAGAACAATGCCCGCCCCGAGAGAGAGATGTTTGACGCTGTTTGCGCTAACTGCGGCAAGACCTGCAAGGTTCCCTTCCGTCCCCGTGAGGACCGTCCCGTTTACTGCAGCGAGTGCTTCGCTGAGATGAAGGAAGGCAACTAAGCGCTTCTTAATCTGAACGGAATCGAAATCAAAGCCCATCCACACGTTGGATGGGCTTTTTCGTTTTGGGTAGGAATTTCCCGGAAGGTGTGGTACAATAGGCAGGAAAGCTGCGAACCTGCCTTCGGGCATTCGAAACAGGAGGAACCACCTTGATAGAACTGAGCAATCGACTGGGACAGATCGCCCGCATGGTCCAACCGGGCAGCGTGGTGGCGGACATTGGTACCGATCACGGGCAGCTGATGGCCTACCTGGCCCAGAATGGGATCATCCGGCATGGCTATGCCTGCGATATCAACGAAAAGCCGCTGAACAAGGCACGGCAGATCCTGGCGGATCACGGCCTGGATGACCGGGTGGACTGTGTGCTGGCCTCCGGACTGGACGGCCTGGCACCGGGCAGCGTGGATACGGTGGTCATTGCCGGCATGGGTGGGGATCTCACCGCCCGCATCCTGGATGCCGCCCCCTGGATCCGGGAACACCGCACCCGGCTGCTGCTGCAGCCCATGACCAAGCCGGATCACCTGCGGGAGTACCTTTGTCGGGAGGGCTTCCGGCTGGAGCTGGAAAATGCGGTGATCAGCGGAAAGTTTGTCTACACCGTGTTTTCGGCGGTCTATGACGGGGTCCCCCGGGAGCTCAGCCTGCTGGAGCGGTACATCGGTCGGGTGCTGGATGGCGATTCGGCGGATACCGACCGCTATCTTATGCGCATCCGACGCAATCTGTTGGGGCGGATCGCCGGGATCGACCGGTCCCGGAGCGGCGACCCGGTCCATCGGACCGAGTACGAAACGGTGGTGCGGATGCTGGAAATGATTTTGGAGGAGCGTGGATATCATGTCGATTGTCTCGACGATCTATGGGAAGCTGAATTCGCTGGCTCCCTTTGCAACCCAGGAGAGCTGGGATAACAGCGGCCTGCTGGTGGGGGATCCCGACGCCGGGGTACACACCGCCCTGGTGGTGCTGGACATCACACCGGAGGCAGTGCAGGAGGCGCGGAAAATCGGGGCAGAGCTGATCATCAGCCACCATCCGGTGATCTTCCGCCCGCTGAAAAAGCTGGAGCAGGGCAGCGTGGTCTGGGAGCTGGCACGGGCCGGGATCTCGGCCATCTGTGCCCACACCAATCTGGATAAGGCCCGGGGCGGCGTCAACGACTGTCTGGCGGCGGCGCTGGGCCTGGAACAGGTCGGGAATTATGCCGTCGAGGGCCGGGAAAAGCACTGTAAACTCACTGTTTTTGTGCCGAACAGCCATGCCGAAGCGGTGCGCCAGGCCATCATCGGGGCTGGAGCCGGAACCATCGGCGGCTACACCGGCTGCACCTTCTCGGTGGAGGGAACCGGTCGGTTCCTGCCCGGCGAGGGGACTTCGCCCTATCTGGGGCAGCCCGGCCGGGAAGAGGCCGCTGCGGAGGTCCGCCTGGAGTCGGTCGTTCCGGCCGACAAGCTGGACGCCGTACTGGCCGCCATGCGGCAGGCCCACCCCTACGA
>CAKWRB010000240.1 GCA_934845495.1 uncultured bacterium | reverse complement strand
GCTCCTGGTAGAGGGCCCGGGCTGCCTCGCCCTCCGGAATCCCCTCCCGGTAGGTGATGAGCCGGACCGGGCGGGTCGGGTCCAGCTCCCGGAACATCCGCTCTGCCAGCTGCCGGGCGATCCCCCGGCGGCGGTGCTGTCCGGATACTGCGAGGAAGGCCAGCTCATTTTCCGCCCGGGAAAAGGCCAGCACTCCGCAGACTGTCCCGTTTTCCTCTGCACAGAGCGCCTCCTGCCGGGAAATCGCCCCGGCAATGTCCCGGGCATAGCCCTCCATGCTCTCGGGGGTCTCCAGTCCCGGAAACAGGCGGCGCATCGGTTCCACCAGCTGCAGCCAGCCGGTCAGGTCCCCTGGTTGGGCCAATCGGATCTCCATTTCTCTGCCTCCTTCACTTAAAAATGCAACACCTCTATTATAACATATCCCTGCCCATTGCGGGGCGATGGAAGCACAGTCTTCCACCCAACAAAAAAGAGCCCTCCCATTGCGGGAAGGCCCTCTTGAAAAACAAAATGATTACTGCTGGCTGCGCAGCTTGATGTGTACCTCGCGCAGCTGCTGCTCGGTCACTTCGCCAGGAGCGCCCATGAGCAGATCCTGAGCATTAGAGTTCATCGGGAAGGCAATGACCTCACGGATGTTCTCCTCACCGGTGAGCAGCATCACCATACGGTCAACGCCAGGAGCCATACCGGCATGGGGCGGAGCGCCGTAGTGGAAAGCATTGTAGAGAGCCGGGAACTTGGAGATCATGACCTCCTTGGAATAGCCGGCGATCTCAAAGGCACGGATCAGGGTATCCACATCGTGGTTGCGCACCGCACCGGAGGAGAGCTCTACACCGTTGCAGACGATGTCGTACTGCTGGGCATTGATGGTCAGCGGATCCTTGGTGTTGAGTGCTTCCAGACCGCCCTCGGGCATCGAGAACGGGTTGTGGGTGAAGCCGATCTCGCCGGTTTCCTCATCCAGCTCGTACATGGGGAAGTCCACGACGAAGCAAATGCGGAAGCTGTCGGTGTCGATCAGATTCAGGCGGCGACCCAGCTCGTTGCGGATCTGGCCTGCCAGCTTGGGAGCGGTGTCCTTGGCGTCAGCGATGAAGTAGAGCACATGGCCGGGCTTGAGGTCACCACGGCGGGCGATCTCAGCACGCTGCTCGTCGCTGAGGAACTTGTCGATGGGGCCGGCATAGGTCATATCCTCGTTTACCTTGACATAACCCAGACCCTTCATGCCGATGCTTTCGGCAAACTTCAGCATCTGCTCAAAGAAGCTGCGGGGCTGGTGTGCGCAGTCCGGCACCGGAATACCGCGAACGGTCTGGCCGCGGAAGGGCTTGAAGTCGCTCTCCACGAACAGGTCGCTCAGTTCGATGATGCGCAGAGGGTTGCGCAGGTCGGGCTTATCCGAACCGAACTGCAGCATGGCATCGTCGTAGGAAATGCGCATGAAGGGAGCCTTGTCCACCTTCTTGTCCGAGAACTTGGCAAAGGTGTTGGACAGCACTTCCTCGGCTACAGCGAACACTTCCTCCTGGGTGGCAAAGGCCATTTCGAAGTCCAGCTGATAGAACTCACCCGGGCTGCGGTCCGCACGGGAATCCTCATCACGGAAGCAAGGGGCGATCTGGAAGTAACGGTCGAAACCGGACACCATCAGCAGCTGCTTGAACTGCTGGGGAGCCTGGGGCAGAGCATAGAACTTGCC
>CAKWRB010000239.1 GCA_934845495.1 uncultured bacterium | reverse complement strand
GTGCATACCGCCATGTTCGACCTCATCGCCAAGCTGGGCGTCAAGAACGGCTACCTGCTGTGGCCGCTGCGCATTGCCCTGAGCGGCAAGCAGTTCACCCCCGGCGGCGGCGTGGAGATCGCTGCGATCCTCGGCAAGGAGGAGAGCCTGAAGCGCCTCAAGAAGGGCATCGAAAAGCTGGAAAACCGCTGAATCAACACATAACAAAAAGGCTGGAAGAAATTCCGGCCTTTTATTTTTGGTCTTTTGCCCTGCTTTTATAAAGTTGCCCTACTAAAGCGGTTTGGGCTTTTCTTCCACTTGGCTTTGTGCTACAATAGAAACAGTATTTCCCGGCGGGGTTCCGCCAATTGAACTGAGGAACCAGCAGCAATGCACCCCATTGGGGACCGTCAAGCTGCTGTCCCGGATCGGACCGCTTTCCGGGGTGCCAAAATCGGAACCGGCCGCTGATTCACCGCAACTCAATGACGATTTGGGAGGAATAAATATCATGGAAAATCAGAAGAAACCTGTTATATTCTCTGGCATCCAGCCCACCGGTGTAATGACTCTGGGCAACTACCTGGGTGCACTGAGAAACTGGGTCAAGCTGCAGGATGACTATGACTGCTACTACTGCATTGCAGATATGCATGCCCTCACCGTACGGCAGGATCCGGTGCAGTTCCGCAAGAACATCCTGGATGCCTATGCCCTGATCCTGGCCTGCGGCATCGACCCCGAGCGCAGCACTGCCTTTATCCAGAGCCATGTAAAGACCCATGCCGAACTGGCCTGGGTGCTCAACTGCAATACTCCCTTCGGCGAACTGAGCCGTATGACCCAGTTTAAGGACAAGAGTCAGAAGCATCCTGACAATGTCAATGCTGGCCTGTTCACCTACCCCACTCTGATGGCTGCCGATATCCTGCTCTATCAGGCCGACCTGGTCCCGGTGGGTGTGGACCAGAAGCAGCACCTGGAATTGACCCGGAACATTGCCCAGCGCTTCAACCAGGCCTACGGCGATACCTTCGTGGTACCGGACGGCTATATCCCCGCTGCCAACGAAGGCGCCAAGATCATGTCCCTGCAGGAGCCCACCAAGAAGATGTCCAAGTCGGATGAAAACACCAATGCTTTCATCACCATTCTGGACGATAAAGACACCATTGTCCGAAAGTTCAAGCGCGCTATTACTGATTCGGATATGGAGATCCGCTATGGTGAGGGCAAGGACGGCATCAACAACCTGCTCACCATTTACTCGGTGGTTACCGGCAAGACCATTGCCGAGGCCGAAGCTGAATTTTCCGGCAAGGGATACGGCGATTTCAAGCTGGCTGTGGGCGAGGCTGTTGCCGATCACCTGAAGCCTGTCCGGGAGCGCTTTGCCGAACTGCGTTCGGATAAGGGCCAGCTGGAGAGCTTCTACCATGCTGGTGCCGATAAGGCCCTGTACACCTCACAGAAAACCCTGAGCAAGGTCTACAAAAAGATTGGTCTGATCCGCTAACTTCATTACAAATAGCAAAACCCAGGACAGAGTATACACTCCGTCCTGGGTTTTTTCTTATATGATCGAATTGAACAGCTTTATTCAGCCAGCGGCTGGAAGCCCAGTTCCGCATTGATGGTGCGCAGGGCCAGGATGCAGTGTTCCATCACCTGATCCAGCTCCATGCCCATCATCTCAGCACCTCCGCGGATCAGATCCCGGTCCACCTTGGCAG
>CAKWRB010000238.1 GCA_934845495.1 uncultured bacterium | reverse complement strand
ACCGGCTTCATTCCTATCTGTCCGCCTATTCGGGCAGCGAGGAACCACTGCTTCGCCTGCTCCCGGCAAGGCCGTATGTGGAGCTCTCCTCCAATACCAGAATGCTGGTGGAGGGCTGTACCGGGATTCTGGAATACGAAAAGACCTGCATCCGCCTTACAGCAGGAAAGTGGAACCTGTGCATCACCGGCAGCGACCTGCAGATCGGCAGTATGAAGGAGCAGTGCGCGGTCATTACCGGGGTAATTGCTGCAGTGGAATATCTGAGTGCGGAGGGATAGCAGATGGGTTTGGATCGGCTTTACCGCCATGCCCACGGAACGGTGCGCTTTGCTGCCGAGGGTGGTCATGCGCTGCGGATGCCCAGCCTGCTGTCGGCGGATGGGATCCCGCTTTATCATGTCACCCCCACCGACCTGGGGTTCGAGGCAGAGGTCGATGCACGGCACTACCGCCAGGCGGCCAAGGCAGCCCGGCGCACCGGTACCCGCATCCATCTGCTGCAGAAAATAGGGCTCCCCTTCTGGCTCTTCCGGAACCGGAAGCGCTGGGGTGTGTTTGCAGGCGCGCTGCTCGCAGTGCTGGTGATGGCCTTTCTCAGCCGGTTTTTGTGGGTGGTGCAGATCGATGGCGAGCTGGAGCACTATACCGAGGCGCAGCTCCGAAGCCAGCTCCGGGACTATGGCCTCCGGGAGGGGAGTGTGCTCTCCGGATTGGATGCCTCTGCCATTGAGCAGTCGATGATGATTGCAAACGATGATCTGGCTTACATCGCGGTAAATTTCCGGGGCAGTACTGCCGAAGTGATCGTCCGTCCGCGCGTCCGGGCCGAACCTGCACCGGGCACCGGTGGGCAGCCTGCCAATGTGGTATCGCTGTACGATGGGGTGGTGCGCAGCGTCGAGGTCTATGCCGGGATCCCCCAGGTACAGGTGGGGGATACAGTACGGGCCGGAGACCTGCTCATCAGCGCCATTGTGGAGACAGCCAACGGCAGAAGTTCCATCAAACAGGCAGCCGGTCGGGTGAAGGTCGAGCATGAGGAAACCCTGTCCGCAGCGGTTCCACTCACTGAACAGCAGCTGCGGCCCACCGGTGAGGTGCGCTGGGTGCGCAGTCTGGTGTTCTGCGGTCTGGAGATCCCGCTGGGTCCCATCCCGTCCGGAGAGGTCCGGACCGAGATCCAGGAACGGCAGCTTACCGCCTTTGGCACGCCGCTCCCGGTGGTGCTGCGGCTTCAGAAGCATCATCTGCTGCAAGAACAGGAGGTCATCCGGACGGAGGCGGAGGCCGCGGCCCTGGCCGAGAAAAAACTGACTGAACTGGAGCAGACACAGCTCGGCCAGGCCGAGATCCGGGAACGGGTGCTGACCGGGCGGACAGAAGGAAATACCTTTCTGGTAGAGGCCCATTATCTGGTGCTGGAAGATGCAGCGCTGGAACGGCAATTTGAAGTCAATCAATAAAATTGTCAGAGGATAGATTGAAATTTTGGCTATTTATGTTATGATATAGAAGTAGGCGCAAAACCGGCGCTTCTTTTGTTGTACGGTTTTATAGCTGAGCCCGGGTGTTTCCTCGGCGGAAGTTCCCGGAACGATCTGAGAATAAAGGCAGGTTGTTTCATGATAGAAAAAACAATTGATATAGACCGGATGGAGCAGGCGATCCAGCTTTTCGGCAGCTTTGATGAGAACATCAAGGAGCTGGAAAAGGAG
>CAKWRB010000237.1 GCA_934845495.1 uncultured bacterium | reverse complement strand
GTCCAGTGCATGGGCGCATGATCCCGGACATAGCAGTAGTACTGCCAGTCCAGCGGCAGGCCATCCGGCACCGGAATGACCCCCTCCCGCTCCAGCTGCTCCAGGGTGACACCGGCAGCGCCCATCATACTTTCGATGAGGGCAGCCATATCCACCACCGGCGAAACCAGCAGCGCCTGGCTGACCGGCAGACTTTCGCTGGCCATCAGTCCGAAGCAGGCCCCCAAGCTGATGCCGAACAGCCCCACTGTCTTTCCCTCTGCCAGCAGCAATTCCAGTACCCGGCGGATCTCCGGCGTACAGTACTGGGCTGTGCAGCGTTCCATCTCCCCGGCCCGGTCCCCATGGCCCGGCAGGTCGATGCTCACCACCTGGATTCCCTGTGCAGCAGCGACCTCTGCCAGCAGGCGGATGGGGGTATCAGCCTTGTGGGACATCATTCCATGCACCGCCAGGATACACCGGGCGGAATCCCCGCCCCAGACCAGAGCCGGTACACCGCAGAGTGTGATTGCTCTACCTTCCATTGTCTCTCCTTTTCCGGGTCCTCCGGATAAATGAAAAAGCGAGCAGATTTCTCCACTCGCTTCAACACGGTATTATCAAGTAACAGTTACTTGAACTTGCGCTTGCGCGCAGCCTCGGACTTCTTCTTGCGCTTTACAGAAGGCTTCTCGTAGTGTTCTCTCTTACGAACCTCTGCCAGAACGCCGGATTTCGCGCACTGTCTCTTGAAGCGGCGCAGTGCGCTCTCCAGAGACTCGTTGTCCTTGATTCTGATCTCTGACATTTACATTTCCCTCCCTACGCCACACGGCAGGAGTTGATACCCGACCATGTTCTCTGCCACTTAATACGGCAGATTAAGTGGATAACACAAGATATTATACTAAATCCATTGGACAGTGTCAAGTAGTTTTCTGTGAAAGAACAGGCAGAAAATCAGCCTTTTGCCACAATGTTTACCAGCTTGCCGGGAACATAGATTTCCTTGACAATGGTCTTGCCATCCAGCAGCGGCGCCATGACCGGATCGGCCTTGGCAGCGGCGATGGCATCGGCTGCAGCGATCTCGGCCGGCACCATGATGCGGGTCTTGATCTTGCCAGCCAGCTGCACGGCGATCTCCACCATGCTGTCCACGCACTTGGCGGGGTCGTAGGTGGGCCAGCTCTGACCGCTGATCTGACCGCCAAAGTTCATCACGCTCCAGATCTCCTCGGTGACATGGGGGGCGAAGGGATTGGCCAGCTTGAGCAGGGTGCGCAGCTCACCGTGGGTGATGCTGCTGGCATCGTAGATCTCGTTGAGCAGGCTCATCATCGCCGCGATGGCGGTGTTGAACTTCATGGCCTCGATGTCCTCGCTGACCTTCTTCACCGTCTTATGGAAGGAGGACTCCAGCTTCTCGCTGTACGCATCGCCCTCTACGGCGATGTCCATCAGGTTCCAGATGCGGTCCAGGAAGCGCTTGCAGCCCTTGATGGCCGAGGTGTTCCAGGTGGCGCTCTTTTCAAAGTCGCCGATGAACATCTCATAGGTGCGCAGGGTATCGGCACCGTACTCCTTGACGATGTCGTCCGGGTTCACCACATTGCCTCTGGACTTGCTCATCTTTTCGCCGTTCTCGCCCAGGATCATGCCATGGCTGGTGCGCTTCTGATACGGCTCGGGGGTGGATACCACGCCGATGTCGTACAGGAACTTGTGCCAGAACCGGCTGTACAGCAGGTGCAGGGTGGTGTGCTCCATGCCGCCGTTGTACCAGTCCA
>CAKWRB010000236.1 GCA_934845495.1 uncultured bacterium | reverse complement strand
GTGCTGTACCGGGGAGCGGATATCCTTATCCTGGACGAGCCCACTGCAGTGCTCACCCCCCAGGAGACCGAAAAGCTCTTCGTTGCTCTGCGCAATATGAAAAAGGACGGGAAGTCCATCATCATCATCACCCATAAACTCTACGAGGTACTCTCCATCTCCGACCGGGTGGCGATCCTGCGCAAGGGCGAATACATCGGTGCAGTGGATACCGGCTCCACCAACCAGGACGAGCTCACCGAGATGATGGTGGGCCGGCCCATCGTGCTGGAGATCGAGCGTCCGGCAGTGGAGCGGGGCGAAAAGCGGCTTCAGGTGGTGGACCTCACCTGCCAGAACGGCGAGGGAGTCACCGCCCTGGACAATGTCTCCTTTGATGCCTATGGCGGAGAGATCCTGGGCATTGCCGGCATCGCCGGCAGCGGCCAGAAGGAACTGTGCGAGGTCATCTCCGGGCTGTACCCCGCCATCGGCGGAGCAGTGCTGTATTCCGGCGAGAAAAACGGGGTTCCGGTTCGGGAGAACCTGCTGGGCATGAGCCCCGATGTCATTGTGCAGAAGGGTGTTTCCATGGCCTTTGTGCCGGAGGATCGCCTGGGCATGGGACTGGTGGCCAGCATGGATATGGTGGACAATGTGATGCTGCGCAGCTACAAGAGCGGCAAGGGCATCTTTGTGGACCGCAAATCCCCTCGGGAACTGGCCGAGCGGATGATCGGCGAGCTGGAGATCGCCACTCCGGGCGTGGATACACCGGTGGGACGGCTTTCGGGCGGCAATGTGCAGAAGGTGCTGTTGGGCCGCGAGATCGCCTGCAACCCCTCGGTGCTGATCGTGGCCTACCCGGTGCGGGGTCTGGACATCAACTCCTCCTACCGCATCTATGATTTTCTCAATGAACAGAAGAAAAAGGGCGTGGCCGTGATCTTCATCGGCGAGGACCTGGATGTGCTGATGCAGCTCAGCGACCGGATCCTGGTGATGTGCGGCGGCAAGGTCAGTGGCATCGTGGACCCCCGCAAGGTCACCAAGGATGAGATCGGGCTGCTGATGATCCATGTAGAACATCTGGACGAGGAGGTGCAGGCATGACAACTCAACCCAAAGAACCGCTGCTGCGGATGGCCAAACGGGACTCCATCTCTCCCCGGGCTGCCTGGGGGATCCGGGCGGTGGCCTTCCTGCTGGCGCTGATCACCGGCGGACTGCTGCTGCTCTCACTGGGGCACAATCCGCTCACCGTATACCGGGCGATGATCACCGGTGCCTGGGGCTCCCCCACAGTGGCGCGTGAAACGGTGAAGATCGCCGTTCCGCTGCTCATCACCTCCATCGGTATTTCATTGGCGTTCCGTATGAAGTTCTGGAACATCGGCGCCGAGGGCCAGATCCTGGTGGGGGCCATTGCCGCTGGTTGGTTTGGCCTGTTTACCGCCTCGGTCTTTCCCAAAATCCCGCTGGTGCTGCTGATGATGGTCTCCTCCATGATCCTGGGCGGCCTCTACGGTCTGCTCCCGGCAATCTGTAAGGCGAGATGGGGCACCAACGAGACCCTGTTCACCCTGATGCTCAACTACATTGCTCTGGCCTTTGTCAAGTACCTGATGAACGGCCCTTGGAAAGCTCCGGGCAGCAGCTACCCCAAGATCGCCATGCTGGCACCCGGCGCCCGCCTGACCAAGGTGCTGGGGGTACACTGGGGCTGGATCCTGGCACTGGTGCTGGTGGTCGTCTCCTATGTCTACATCACCCGCACCAAGCAGGGCTATGAGATCGCCGTAGTGG
>CAKWRB010000235.1 GCA_934845495.1 uncultured bacterium | reverse complement strand
GGCACCCCCACCATGGGCGGCTTCATGTTCATTCTGGCCGTTCTCATCGCATCGGTGGTGGGATACTTCATGCTGGGTCAGGGGGAAAATCCCCTCTGGCATGGCACCCAGGTGGAACGCGCCCGCTACTGGGGCACTATCCTGCTGGCGGTATCCTTTGGTATAATCGGCTTTGTAGACGACTATATTAAGGTAGTGAAAAAACGCAATCTCGGTCTCACTGCTGTCCAGAAGCTGATCATGCAGTTTGTGGCAGCCGGGCTGTATATACTGATCCTCTACACAGCAGGAGATACCTCCACCGTGCTGATTATCCCCTTCCTGGGCCAGCTCGATCTGGGGATCATTTACTTCCCGCTGTGTGTTGTGGGTATCGTCTACATCACCAACTCGGTCAACCTCACCGATGGCCTGGATGGCCTGTGCGGTTCGGTGACCTGTGTTTCGGCTCTGGGCTTCATGATGGTATCGGCTGTGATGGGCTTTGGCGGCATCAATCTGCTGTCCACTGCTCTGGCTGCGGCCTGCCTGGGCTTCCTGGTGTGGAACTTCTATCCGGCCAAGGTGTTCATGGGCGACACTGGTTCCATGTTCCTGGGTGGTATGGTCACCGGCCTGGCCTTTGGTGTGGGGATGCCCCTGATCCTGGCCTTCCTGGGCTTTATCTACATCTGTGAATCGCTGTCGGTGGTGCTGCAGGTCATCTCCTTCAAGACCACTGGAAAGCGCATCTTCAAGATGAGCCCGATCCACCATCACTTTGAGATGTGCGGCATGAGCGAGGTGAAGATCGACCTTGCCTTTTCTGCCATCACTGCTGTGGGCGCCGTTCTGGCAGTTCTGGCAGTGCGGTTTATTTGATTGATCTGTTAAAAACGGAGGGAAGCTGATTTGGCTAAGATATCCGATTCTCCGCGGCGGAAGCTGTTCCGCCCGGTGCAGGGACAGATGGATATTATTTTTTTCCTGGCCACCATGTTGCTTTTGGTGATCGGTCTTATCATGCTGTTTTCTGCCAGCTACCCCAATGCCTATTATCTGCTGGGCAATAGTCTGCACTACATCAGCCGGCAGATGGCCTTTGCGGTGTTGGGGGTGATTGCCATGTATGTCATCTCCAAAGCGGATTACCATATCTTCCACCGGTTTGTCTACCCGCTGCTGGGGGCATCGCTGGTGATGCTGGTGGTCGTCTTCTTCATGCCGGCCATCAACCATGCCCATCGCTGGATCTTCATCGGCAACATCATCAACTTCCAGCCCTCAGAGATCGCCAAATTCTCGCTGGTGATCCTCTTTGCCCACTGGATGTCCATCAATCCCCGGTCAGTGCGCACGCTCTATGGCCTGATTCCCTATATCTGCGCCGTGGGTGTATTCGCCCTGCTGCTGGTTGCTGAGCCGCACCTGTCTGCCACCTTTATCATGGGCGGTATGGCTGTCATCATGCTGATCCTGGGTGGACTTAACCTGCGCTGGCTGGGTGGACTGATTGCTGCCGGTGCGCCGCTGGGCCTGCTGGTCATCTTTGTCATGGGCAAGTGGGATCGTCTGGTCGGACGGTTCATGGTATGGTGGAACCCCGAGGCGGATGCCCGGGGCGACGGCTGGCAGACCCTGCAGTCCCTCTATTCCATTGGATCCGGCGGCCTGATGGGGACCGGCATCGGTAAATCCCGGCAGAAGTACCTCTTCCTGCCAGAACCGCAGAACGACTTTATCTTTGCCATTGTCTGTGAGGAGCTTGGCTTCATCGGTGCCACCCTGATCCTGCTGCTCTTTGCCCTGCTGATCTGGCGGGGA
>CAKWRB010000234.1 GCA_934845495.1 uncultured bacterium | reverse complement strand
GGTGGAGGTCAGGGCCAGTCCGGGCAGGCCGATCATCTGGATGCGCAGGTAGGTCACACTGGCTTCCAGCACATGGGCTTCACTGGCGCCCATGAACTTGATCAGCCACGGCGCTGTGATGAACCCGATCACCGAGAACACCATTCCCAGCACAAAGGTCATCAGCAGGCCCTGGCGCAGGATCTCATTGGCCCTTTTCTGGTCGCCGGCACCCTTGTACCGGGCCACCATCGCTGTGGCACCCACATTCATGGCCATAAACATGGTCATCAGCAGGAACTTGGGCTGGGTGGTCAGGCCCACCGCAGTCAGGGCCCAGGGGCCCAGCTGTCCCACCATCATCAGGTCCACCATCGAGGCGAGCTGCGTCAGGGTCAGCTCCACCAGCGATGGCCAGGCAATGTGTACAATATCGCTGTACAGCATCTTGGATTCGATCCCATCCGGAAGCGTCTTGCTCACCTTCAGGTCCGCCATGCGGTTTTCTTCATCTGTTCCCATCGGCACCAGATCCAGTGCCAGCGAACGCATCTTTGCCTTGCGTCCCCTGGACTCTCCGGCTGCGACGGTGCTGTTCTTTGTCTGCTCCGCCATCTGTCAAAACCCCTTTTCGTCAAAAATCAGCGCTGACCCCCGGAACACTTCCCGATCCGGATTGGCCAAATGCGCTGTACCCATCTCAATTTTATTCAAACCAATTTGTCGTAATAAAATCTTAACATGGTTTATAAAAAAATTCAATCATTATCCATTCATATTGTTTGCTTTTCTAAGGAACCTCTCAAAATACCATAGTCCTTTTGTAGGATTTATCTATCTCCTGCTCAAATTCCGCCCCAAACTTTGCCGTTTTTTTATCAATTTGCAGGATTTGATTCCCCCTTCCGCAAAATTTCTCTTGTTCAAGGAAAAAAGGAGATCGAATCACCGATCTCCTTTTTTTCACTTCAAGGTTAGCACGAGTTCTGTATAGCCCCCGTCGAGGGTTATATCCCCCTCTGCTTTTTTGCCGCCTGCCTCAATAATCCCATGATACGAGAATCCGTCCCGGACATGTTCATCACTTGCAGATGGGAAAGCATAATAAAACCGCCCATCTGGGTCTGTCCAGCCGGTGATGATAATGGGAAGTTCCGTGCCATAATCCGGGTATTTATCGCTGGAGTTTGGATTTTTATCCCGGATTGAGTAGAAGGATACCTTGGCATTGACAATAGGTTCCCCATTTTCGTTCAAAGCACGAAATGCCATTGCAACAGTTCTTTGTTCGGAAGCACTGCGATAGCTCTCTCCATGCCATGTCACAGTACAAAGCCCCTTTGTCTGAACCAGCTCTTCTGCCGGAACATAATACATTTCCGGTTCTTCTTCATGAGGAAGGGAGTGGTTCGAAAGGCGAATTTCATACAGTGTTGCTGGTATGTCGCTATATACCGGTGTCAGTCCATTTTGATCTGTATAGTGAGCATACAACATTTCATAGTGGATAGGACTATTGTCTGTGGGCGGATCGTCAGGGTCATATTTTGTAGGCAAATAATAGGAAAGTGTCGTTTCAATGTTCGGTGCTGGATTTCCCTCCTGATCCACAACGCAAATCTGGATGTCCATTTTTTGTAGGGGATCAGGAACTACTGCATCGGGCAATGGGCTCTCTTCCAAATCAACCGATTCTTCCGGAGGAACTTCCTGCACAGCTGACGATTCTATTTCTGAAACAGAGTCTTTGGAAATGGATGATTCCGTATTGTCTGTACAGCCGGACAAGAACAGGATTCCCATCGCCGCCATAAAAACCATTAGCTTTCTCATTCAGTACCTCCTATCTTCGCCATGCTTTACTG
>CAKWRB010000233.1 GCA_934845495.1 uncultured bacterium | reverse complement strand
CTATTAGAGAACAGACATCCCTCGACAGCTTTGTGGCTGGCTTTGAACTGGCATGGAGGCTCTCAATCGAACTGCACAACGATGAAAACGAGCGCTCATTCTCCTGTCGGACCAGGAGAACGGGCGCTCATTGTGTATGGGAAGACGAAATATAAAATGAGCCTGGGCAGCTCTCGAAAAGCTGCCCAGGCATTCTGCTTGTAGGCTTGGTTCAGCGTTCCCACAGAAGGACCGCATCCACCACGGCCTGCTCAAATTCGGCCTGCGCCAGACCGGGGAGTTTCAGATAATCTCCCACCAAATAGTAGACCGCATCCACCTGCCGATCTACCTGATAGGTGGCTGTCTCAAAGTCGGTCAGCAGCCCGTTACCGATGCACAAATGTCCCTCACGGTTCGGCATCACATCCGAGCGAAGGGTACGGTCAAAATAGAGGAAAACAGCATTCCGTCCGTCCATCTCCCGGCTGAAGCCGTGGAAAGAATCGTAGCTCCCGCCGTGATAGTAGAGGTCAATTACCTCATCCACCGCAAGCTCTGCCGTCACCAGACCGTCCGTATAGGCCACCGGCTGCGGGACATCAGCTGCCCCCGCCAAAACAATGGAGAAGATCAGCATGATCGCCACCGCAAACACAACCGCCCGCCGGCGCCCACGGGAAAACTTCTTCTTCACTTCCTGAAGAACACGGGCTACCGTTTCCGACTCCTGACAGAGCGAGCGGACAGGAGCCTCCTCCTTCATTTCCGCCAAACAGGCGTGGCATTCCTGGCATTGTGCCACATGGGCTTCGATCTCCTGCTTGCTGGCCTCGCTGCACAGCCCGTCGCAGTACAGGGGCAGCAGGTCGCGGATGATATCACATTTCATCATAACCCCTCCTTGATTTTCTGTTTCGCACGATAATAAGTCACTCTGGCCCAGTTTTCAGATTTGCCGAACAATTCGCCGATCTGTGTATAAGGTAGTTCCGCAAAGACCCGCAGGGTAAACACCTCCCGGTATGGCTCTGGCAGAGCATGGAGCCGCTGATGGATCTGGCGGGCATTTTCCTGGATGAGCAAATCCTCTTCTACATTCTGAGGGGAGGTCATCTGCTCCAGAGCCTCATCTCCCGCCTGCCGCTTTGCCTTTCTCAAGTAGGAGAGCCAACAGTTCTTCCCAATTTGGCACAACCATACGGACAGCCGGCATTTTCCTTGAAAGGAGGCGCTGTGTTCAATGGCGCGGCAGAAGGTCTCCTGAGTCAATTCTTCCGCCAACGCTTGGTTCCCACAGAGTCCTGCCAGATAGCGGTACACCACTGGGAACTGCTCCTTGTACAACTGATCGAAATCCATCCACATCACCTCGCTTTCTGCCTATATGACGCACATCGGTACGAGTTGTTACAAAATTAATGCTGCCTTTTATTTTCTGGCGAGAACAACTTTGCCGCTTGTTTTTGAAAGAGTGAGCGATCAAGCAAGCTGTGCGATGAGCACAGACAGTCGGTTGCTGAACATCCGACCTACAGTCACGGCACTTGCCGCCAGCTTCGCCCTGTGGGCCACTGTATGGGTCCGAAGCTGCGGCGGTCAAAGAGATACCCGTACAGGTCCAACAGCCGCAACAACTACTTTTCAAAGGCTCAACTATATCATTTTCGTTAAAATGATATAGTTGAACCTTGACACGAACAAGATTACTTGATATAGTTTAATTATATCATTATGAGAAAAATGATAAAATTGACCTAAAGTGGGGTACAGAATGCGCACCTACGATTTTGCCAAAAACTATGAAAAGCTGCTTGTCCCGGATATCGTGGCCCTGCTGACTCAGATTCATGAATACAAGGGAGAACAGGCTCTGTTTATCGAGGCCAAGGCCGATACCCTGACCAAACTGGTGGAGATCGCCAAGA
>CAKWRB010000232.1 GCA_934845495.1 uncultured bacterium | reverse complement strand
ATACCTGTCACTCCTATCGTTTCATTTCATGGCAGACTCTGCCACGATACTGCTACCCATATTTTACCCTAATCGGCCATTGCTGTAAAGAACATTTTGCCGTCCGTATGTCCAGTACGGCAGCCCACTCCGGACATATTCCGATTTATTATATAATCTTTCCCCTCTAAAATCAACTGCCGGTGCAGTGCTTTCCCCGGAGAACCGGCATT
This sequence comes from uncultured bacterium, assembly GCA_934845495.1. Taxonomy (GTDB): domain Bacteria; phylum Bacillota; class Clostridia; order Oscillospirales; family Ruminococcaceae; genus Avimicrobium. The sequence goes on along the minus strand of CAKWRB010000232.1, from coordinate 1,745 downwards.
TTCTGCGAAAAAAAAGCCCATGCGGAGCTTCAGCTTCCGCACAGGCTTTTTCAGCGATTGGGAGATCGGACTTATTCAGCCTCGAACAGATCCTTGCCTACGCCGCACAGCGGGCAAACATAGTCGTCCGGAAGCTCTTCCCACTTGGTGCCAGCTGCGATGCCGTTATCGGGCTCGCCCACTGCCTCATCATAGATATAACCGCAAACGGTGCAAACATACTTTGCCATAATACTTACCTCCTAAAAGTTTTGTCGTCCCTGGAACGGGCCTTTGATATATATGATACCACATATATCCCCCTATATTATAAACAAATCAGGAACGATTTACAAATACTTTTTCAAATATTTTCCCGTGTAGGAGCGATCGCAGGCCGCAACCTCCTCGGGAGTGCCGCAGATCAGCACCTCGCCGCCCTTGTCGCCGCCTTCGGGGCCCAGGTCGATGATGTGGTCCGCCACCTTGATGATGTCCAGGTTGTGCTCGATCACCACAATGGTGTTGCCGGCATCCACCAGGCGGTCCAGCACCTGCACCAGCATGTGCACATCGGCTGTGTGCAGGCCGGTGCTGGGCTCGTCCAGCACATAGATGGTGCGTCCGGTGGGGCGCCGGGACAGCTCGGTGGCCAGCTTGACCCGCTGGGCCTCGCCGCCGGACAGCGTGGTGGCTGCCTGCCCCAGCTTGATGTAGCCCAGGCCTACATCGTAGAGGGTCTGGAGCTTGCGGCGGATCTTCTGGTGGTTTTCAAAGAAAGCCAGCGCCTCCTCCACCGTCATCTCCAGCACATCGTAGATGCTCTTGCCCCGGTACTTGACCTCCAGCGTCTCGCGGTTGTAGCGCTTGCCCTTACACACCTCACAGGGGACATAGATATTCGGCAGGAAGTGCATTTCGATCTGGATGATGCCATCGCCGTCACAGGCCTCGCACCGGCCGCCCTTGACATTGAAGGAGAACCGGGACGAATTGTAGCCCCGCATCTTGGCATCGTTGGTCTGGGCAAACACCTCCCGGATGTCGGTGAACACGCCGGTGTAGGTGGCCGGGTTGGAACGAGGGGTGCGGCCGATGGGCGACTGATCGATGTTGATGATCTTGTCCAGTTCCTCCACACCCAGAATGTCCCGGTGCTTGCCGGGGCGGGTTTTGGCGCCATTGAGCTGGGCTGCCAGCGACTTGTATAGGATCTCGTTGACGAGCGAGCTCTTGCCCGAGCCGGATACACCGGTGACCACATTGAAGCAGCCCAGCGGGATCTTTACCTCCACATTCTTGAGGTTGTTTTCCCGGGCGCCGCGGATGGTGAGAAATTTGCCGTTGCCCGGTCGGCGCTGAGCCGGGACCTCGATCTTCTTGGCGCCGGAGAGGTACTGTCCGGTGAGCGACTCTGCACAGGTGGTGATGTCCTCCACCGAGCCAGCTGCCACCACATTGCCGCCGTGGACACCTGCCCCCGGGCCAATGTCCACAATGTAGTCGGCTGCCCGGATGGTATCCTCGTCGTGCTCCACCACGATGACGGTGTTACCCAGATCCCGCAGCCGCTGCAGGGTGGCAATGAGCCGGTCGTTGTCCCGCTGGTGCAGGCCGATGCTCGGCTCGTCCAAAATGTACAGCACGCCCATCAGGGAGGAGCCAATCTGGGTGGCCAGCCGGATGCGCTGGCTCTCGCCGCCCGAAAGGGTGGCTGCCGACCGGGCCAGGGTAAGGTAATCCAGTCCCACATTCACCAGGAAGCC
>CAKWRB010000231.1 GCA_934845495.1 uncultured bacterium | reverse complement strand
GCTTGATCCGGGCCGGGGTACCGGTTTTGAACCGGCGCAGCGGGATCCCTGCCTTCTTCAAGCTCTCCGAGAGCAGGGTCGCCGGACGCTGGTTGTCCGGGCCGGCCTCATAGGTCACATCACCCACATAGATCCGTCCCTTCAGATAGGTGCCGGTGGCCAAAATCACCTTTTTGGCACGGAATACTGCCCCCAGCGCTGTGACGATGCCGGTCACTTCCCCGTTTTCGGTGAGCAGTTCCACGATCTCTGCCTGCTTCAGAATCAGGTTTTCCTGCTGCTCCACCTTGTGCTTCATATACTGGGTATAGGCCGGGCGGTCGATCTGGGCGCGCAGCGAATGGACAGCCGGCCCCTTGCCCCGGTTGAGCATCCGGCTCTGAAGGAAGGTGGCATCGGCAGCCTTTCCCATCTCGCCGCCCAGGGCATCGATTTCCCGCACCAGATGCCCCTTGGCTGTACCGCCAATGGAGGGGTTGCAGGGCATATTGGCCACCGCATCCAGCGAGAGGGTGAACAGGATCGTGCTGCACCCCAGACGGGCAGCAGCCAGGGCGGCTTCCACACCGGCATGGCCGGCGCCGATCACAGCCACATCAATGGTTCCGGCTTCGTAACGCAAAATAACATCGCTCCCTTTAATTGCAGAAAAGAAACACAGCTCTGCCGCCTGTCTGGGCGGCTGCTGTACCGACTGTTGATACCTGTTCATTCTACCACACCTGCCCCCTGCCCCGCAAGAAGTCCGGACAGGAAAAACAATGCGGCATGGTCCCCTGTTCCGGATGCTCATTCCGGAGCAGCGAACCATGCCGCAGTACAGAAAAAAAGAGAGAGAATTCTCCTTCCGTCCACCGGATTCCGGCAGACGGAAGAAACAGAAAAAAAGAAAGGATTGCAATAAATATCCTACCACACCCGGGCAAAAAATACTGTCATATTTCGTATCCGAAATCTGAACAATTTATGTCCGGGGCCTCTCTGTTCCCCGTGAAACAAAAAACCCACCAGGTGCAATAGCGGCACCCGATGGGTCTGTCTGTGTTTTTTGGAATGGGAAAACCAGGGGTCTTCCTTACATGGTGTGGCGCTTCCAGGCACCGGAATTGTACCGGAGAAGAACCAGCAGCGAACGCAGGATCTGGTCGATGACCAGGGCAACCCAGGCACCTTCCAGGCCCATACCCAGCACATTGATGGCAAAGATCGCCAGAGCCGGACGCACCAGCAGCACGGTGAGGAAGGTGATCACAGCAGTCACCTTGGTGTCACCGGCACCGCGCAGGGCACCAGCCAGAATCAGCTGGGAGGACTGGAACGGCTGTACCAGTGCCACAAACATCATGATCTTTCCGCCCAGATCCACCAGTGACTGGTCGCCGCCCGAATAGAGGGCTACGATCTGTCCGCCGAAGAAGAAGAAGATCACACCCAGGAAGATGGATACACACATACCCAGCTTCCGGGTCCGGCTGATGTAGGCCTGGGCCATATCATGCCGTTTTCTGCCCAGGCTCTGGCCGGACAGCGAAGTGGCCGATACCGCAAAGGCCTGCCCGTTCATGAAGGAGAGGGACTGAATGTTCATACAAACCTGGTGTACAGCATAGGCCAGAGTACCCAGACCGGCAACGGTACGGGTGTAGATAATCATGCCTGCCCGCATCACCAGCTGCTCCACCATGGCCGGCGCACCGATGTCCACGATCTTGCCGATCTCGGTCTTGTTGGGCTTAAAGCCGTCCTTGAAGCGCAGCACCAGGTACTGACGGCCGTTCATCACCGCATAGAAGGCCATGAACATGGCGCAGTACTGGCCGATGATGGTTGCCAGCGAAGCACCGGCCACCTCCATCCGGGGCGCACCGAAGTGGCCGTAGATGAGCATATAGTTGAAGAACACATTGAGGATATTAGCGACGGCATTGTAGATCATCGCCGTCTTGGAGTTGCCCAC
>CAKWRB010000230.1:1348-1979 GCA_934845495.1 uncultured bacterium | reverse complement strand
ATTCAGATTATCTGTAGGAGGAGTCACCATAATGATCTCCTCCACACCAGCCACAATATGCTCCCGCGCCTTGGCTCTGCCGGGATTGTAGTAGATGCCGCCGCCGTACTCGATCACTGCATCGCTGCCGCTGTCCAGCCAGTCTGCAGCGGGGTTGTCGCTGCTCAGGGGCTGACTGCCGTTGCTGCCATTGCGGATGCGGTAGGGGTTGACCCATGCTTCAACTGCCAGCCCTCGGGCATGAGCCTGCTCGATCACGATCTGAAGCGGATCGTACCCCGGATTGCCCCCCTCCTTGCCGGTGAGGGTGTAGGACCAGGGGAACAGCTCCGAACTGTACAGGGCATCGCCGAAGGGGCGCACCTGGACAAAGACGGTGTTGTACCCATCCTCCGCCACCCGGGAAAAGGCCTTGGAGATGGCGGATTCAAACTCCGACCGGGACTTCTGCTTGATCATCGAGGCGAGGTCCAGGTAGGAGAACCACACTGCCCGCAGCTCCCCGGAAGGGGCTGTTACGCTGTTGTTGGCAGACGGCCGGGGCGAGGAACTCGACTGGCTGGAAGAGCTCTGGGACACCGGCTGGCTGGAAGAGCTCTGGGACACCGGCCGGCTGGAAGAACTCTGAGAA
>CAKWRB010000230.1:0-1338 GCA_934845495.1 uncultured bacterium | reverse complement strand
CTGACTGGAGGAGGACACCGCAGACGACGGGGACTGTGGCCGGGAAGACACAGCCGACGAACTGCTGGACTGGGTCTGGGAAGAAGATGCCTGCACGGCAGACGAGCTGCTCTCCACCCGGTTTTCCTCCGGTTCCGGGCTCTCGGAGGAGAGCTCCTCCCGGTCCGGCTCGCTGTTAAACTGGATCGGGGCCGACGAGTAAAGAAGGTCCTGCGGCGGACCCTGCTCCTCTCCGGCACACCCTGCCAATGGGACTATCAAACAGGCGCAGAGCAATGCGCTGAGAAATCGTTTCATCATGGGTAAAACTCCTTTGCGTCGGCCTGGCCGCACACATTCATATAAAACAAGGTGTCGGATCCCGACCGGATTGCTGCAGGAACCGACCAAATCCCCCTTGACAAATGCAGGGAAATTCCCAATACTTAAAGATAGACATTCCAGGAGAATGGTCGAAGGCCCGGCGAACTTTGCCGAACTCTCCCGAACTAACCCCTATTATACAATTTTTTATGGGTTATGGAAAGTAAAAAAATCGTGAACGGAGGCAGTGTATATGTTTTTGATCGGTGGTGCCGGTAACGGAAGCAAGGACCTGGGCCTGCGGAAAAACCAGCTCTGCCCCGGCTGCAAAAGCCGCCTGGGCATGCAGCTGATCCGCACCAATGGGTACATCCACCTGTTCTTCGTACCGGTATTCCGGTACGGGGTGCAGTATTTTCTGGTCTGCCCGGCCTGCGGCCACGCCTATGAGATCTCCCGGGAGGACGGACGCCGCCTGGAACACCAGCCCGGCTTTGCCCTGCCGCCGGACCGCCTGATTCCCTCGGGAAACCGTGTCCCCTCCCAGACCCGGTTCTGCCCAGCCTGCGGAAGCGAGACCGCCCCGGGGGACCGGTTCTGCCGCCAGTGCGGCCGACCGCTCTGATTTTCTGTATCGCCAAAGCCGCCTGTTCCGGGCGGCTTTTTTATTTTCCGGCAGCCGGTGCCTGCCCTCCTTCTTTCCGGGAAGAATCAGCCTGATTCTGCACCTTCAGCCGGTGTGCCCGGCGGCAGAACTCGGCGGTGTCATCGGTCCGGGGGCGAAAGAGCACCCCGGTCAGTCCCCACAACACCGGCCCGATCATGCAGGCCGCTGCCACGGTGAGGCAGAGGGCCCGGTCGGGCCGCACTGTGCCCATCACCGCCATCGCCCAGGGGTTTGTGACGGCAAAGACCGCCATCAGCGCCGAAGCAGCCACCGCCAGCACCAGCCGCGGATTGCTCCAGACCGGAACGGTGAAGAGACTGCGGCGCTCGGACTTGCACTCGAAGCAGTGGATCAGCTGGGTAAAGATC
>CAKWRB010000229.1 GCA_934845495.1 uncultured bacterium | reverse complement strand
GCTCAGACCGGGGCCAGCACAGCGACCATCAGCCGTGTGAATCGTTCGCTCAATTACGGAGCGGATGGGTATACCATTGTTTTCTCCCGAACAAAGAAGTGACGATGCACGGATATGGCTCGTTTGCTAAATACTACGACCAGCTCACCCAGAATATTTCTTACGGCGAGCGGGCGGCGTATTTTGATACGATTATCAAACAGAATATGGACAGTGCCAGCGTAATGGCGGATTTGGCCTGCGGAACGGGCAGTCTATCCTTTGAACTGGCCGACCTGGGATACGATGTAGTCGGTGTGGAGCTTTCGGAGGATATGCTGTCTGTTGCTATGCAGAAAAAGATGGAACGCCCGGATCTGCCCTTTACCAATCCACTGTTCATCTGCCAGGATCTCTGCGAGCTGGAGCTGTACAGCCCAGTGGATGCAGCGGTCTGTGCGCTGGATAGCATCAACCACATCACCGATCCGGAAAGTGTCCGTCAGATGTTCCGGCAGGTGGGGGAGTATGTGCGCCCGGGTGGGCTCTTCCTGTTTGATGTGAATACAGAATACAAGCACCAGCAGGTGCTTGGCAATGAAACCTTTGTCTATGATACGGACGAGGTCTATTGCGTCTGGCAGAATACATTGCAGGAAGGTCTGCTGGTGGAGATCGATCTGGACTTTTTTGTCTATGATGAGGAAAATGACTGCTATTACCGGGAGAGCGAATCCTTTGCTGAACGGGCATACAGCCATGAGTTCCTGTCGTCCCTGCTGGCGGAAAACGGCTTTGATCTGCTGACTGTCTATGGAGATGACAGCTTTGAGCCGGCGGGGGAAACCACCCAGCGGGCAATTTATGTTGCAAAGAAAACCGGAAAGGAAAATTAAATGAATAACCTGATTCGTGTCATTGCGCGGGACGGCTCTGTGATGTGCTGCGCTGTGGATTCCACCAAGATTGCTGCAGAGGCCGAGCGGATCCACAAAACCTCTGCCACTGTTACAGCAGCACTGGGTCGACTGCTTACTGCTGGCTCCATGATGGCCAGCATGCTCAAGAACCCTGAGGACTCGGTCACTCTTCGTCTGAGTGGCGGTGGCCCTGCTGGCAAGTTCACCGTTGTAGCAGATGGAACAGGAATGGTGAAGGGCGATGTGGAGAACCCCGTTGTGGAGATTCCGCTGAACCAGTATGGCAAACTGGATGTAGCCGGTGCTGTGGGCAAGGAGGGATCGCTGACCGTGATCCGTGACCTGGGGTTTGCACAGCCCACCATTGGCAGTGTTCCCATTGTCTCGGGCGAAATTGCAGAGGATGTCACCTACTACTATGCGGTCAGCGAGCAGATTCCGACTGTTTGCAGCCTGGGCGTGCTTGTAAACCCCGATCTGAGCGTTGCCAGTGCCGGTGGGTTCCTGGTACAGCTGCTGCCAGGTGCCGATGATTCGGTGATCGATCGCCTGGAGGAGAATATCAATAAACTGCCGGCAGTTTCGCAGATGATTGCTGACGGCATGACTCCCGAACAGATTGCTTTTGCGGCGCTGGAAGGCTTTGAACCGGAAGTCCTGGATGATCGCGTGGCAGAGTACCGCTGTGACTGTTCCCGGGACCGGATGCGCCGGGCGCTGATCAGTCTGGGTCAGGAGGAACTGGGCCGGATGGTCGAGGAAGGGGAGAACATCGAGGTCAACTGCCATTTCTGCGGAACGACTCATGTCTTTACTCCGGAGGAGATCCGCTCCTTTATGCAAAAGTAAGTTTCCAGGACTTTGGAAGTTTTTCTGCATAAAATCAGAAAAACGGGTTGACAAATAATCCGGAATATGATATTATAAATAAGCTGAGTCACGACAAGTGATTCAGCTCCATGTGGGGGTATAGCTCAGCTGGGAGAGCATCTGCCTTACAAGCAGAGGGTCTCGGGTTCGATCCCTGATGCCCCCACCACATGCGGGTTTAGCTCATCTGGTAGAGCGCCACCTTGCCAAGGTGGAGGTAGCGAG
>CAKWRB010000228.1:1583-2037 GCA_934845495.1 uncultured bacterium | reverse complement strand
GCTGGAGAATATGGCCCACAATGGTTCCGCTCTGTGGGTCCACCGCAAACAGTCGTGCCTGTGCCGGATAAATCCCTTCCTCCAGGGCAGTGGAAAGGGCTACAAAATCGATGTGGCTGTCCGGCTTCAGCACCGGTGAGGAATAGACCACCGTGCCGTCCTCCAGTTCGATGTCCACCTGGAGATCGTAGCAGTTTTCCCTGGGATTTTCCAGATAAAGTCCACCACTTGTTCCGTCTGCACGGAACTGCGGCGATGCATCCAGACGGAAGCTGAGGGTGTTCCGGTCGTTCTGGTGATCCGCTGCTGTACAGCCTTCCACCGGCCCGGACTGAACCTGGCCCACTGCACTGTCCGCAGCAGTCGGCGCACCCGGCCCCAACAGCGCAATGGCCAACGCCACCGCCGCCAGCACCCCGGCAGCTCCGGCCATGGCCGCTGCCACCAGGTGGGG
>CAKWRB010000228.1:0-1573 GCA_934845495.1 uncultured bacterium | reverse complement strand
GAGCACGATACTCCTTCATACGATCCTCCCAACAGCAGCCAGGGCCTGGCTGCACTTTTCTGTCCCCCAGTATAGCGGAATTTTCCCGTCCATGCAAGGAAATTCCCACCGGTGGACCGGACAGTTATACGGCTGCTCCGTTCTCCAGCTCAAACTGGCTGTTATAGAGCCGTGCATAGGCCCCGTTCCGCTCCAGAAGTTCTGCATGGGTCCCCCGCTCCAGCACCCGGCCATTTTCCAGCATCAGGATCATGCTGCTGTCCCGGATAGTGGAAAGGCGGTGCGCAATCACAAAGACGGTGCGGCCCTGCATCAGGTTCTTCATCGCCTTCTGAATCAGGACTTCGGTACGGGTATCCACCGAGCTGGTGGCCTCGTCCAGGATGAGGATTTCGGGGTTGGAGAGGATCGCCCGGGCAATGGTGAGCAGCTGCCGCTGCCCCTGGGAGAGGTTGAGGGCATCTTCACCCAGCACAAAATCATACCCACCGGGGAGTTGAGCAATAAAGCCGTCGGCATAGGCCAAACGCGCCGCCTCGCGCACCTCTTCGTCGGTGGCGTCCAGCCGGCCGTAGCGGATGTTCTCCAGAATGGTGCCATGGAACAGCCAGGTATCCTGCAGTACTATGCCAAACCGCTGGCGCAGCACCTCCCGGGGCATATCCCGGATATCCACGCCGTCCACCTTGATGCTGCCCTGGGTGACATCATAAAACCGCATGATGAGGTTGACGATGGTGGTTTTGCCGGCGCCGGTCTCGCCCACCAGCGCCACCTGCTCGCCCGGCTGTACCGATACATCCAGTCCACGGATCACCTCACTGCCAGGCTCATAGCCAAAGTGGACATCGGTAAGCTCCACTGCACCGCGGCTCTCCTCCGGGATCACCGGAGGTTCCCGCTCGGGAAGCTCTTCGTCGGCATCCAGCACCTCAAAGATCCGCTCGGCAGCTGCCACCGTGGACTGCAGCACATTGACGATGCTCACCGTTTCGTTGATGGGGTCACTGAGCTGACGAAGGTAACGAATAAAGGCCTGAAGATCGCCCACCAGCAGTTCGCCGCCCAGGATCATCATCGCTCCCACAACGGTCACCAGCACATAGCCGACATTGCCGATAAAACCGACGATGGGCGACAGCACACCGGAGATGAACTGTGCCTTGCGGCCGTAGTCCCGCAGCTCCCGGTTGATCTCGGAAAACTGGCTGCAGACCTCCTCTTCGCCGCTGTATGCCTTAATGATGCTGTGCGCCGTGTACATCTCCTCGATGTAGCCGCTGAGGCGCCCCATGGCGGACTGCTGGCCCTTGAAAAACCGCTGCGTCTTTTTTACCACCGTAGAGGAAAACCACAGGGTGATGGGGATCGTCACCAGGCCGATCAGCGTCAGGCGGGGGCTGATGGTGAGCATCATTACCAGGGTAATGATCACCGACAGCGCCGACCGGAAGGCCGAGATGATGCTGGACTGCAGCGAATCGGAGACAGTGTCCACATCGTTGGTCCCCCGGGAGAGGATATCGCCATAGGCATGGGTATCGTAGTATTCCAGCGGCAGCCGGGAGAGTTT
>CAKWRB010000227.1 GCA_934845495.1 uncultured bacterium | reverse complement strand
CCACTGAGGAGGCTCTGCTGGCCGTTCCGGATAGCTACCGGGAGGGCAGCTACGGCCTGGGTGCCGGGCGGCTGCGCACCATCTTCCGGGTGGTGCTGCCCTCGGCCATGCCGGGGATCCTCTCCGGTGTGATCCTGGGCATCGGACGCATCGTGGGTGAAACCGCGGCCCTCATCTACACCGCCGGAACCGTAGCAGGTGTTCCCAAGTCGGTGATGGGCGGCGGACGCACCCTGGCAGTGCATATGTACGCATTGCTCTCCGAAGGGCTCTATACCAACGAAGCCTATGCCACGGCAGTGGTGCTGCTGGGCCTGGTGTTCATCATCAACCGTGTCAGCTCCTATGTGGCAAACAAAATTCAGAACAGGTGACGATATGAATAAATTTGATATTCAGCATCTCGATCTCTATTACGGGGATTTCAAGGCGCTCAAGAACATCAATCTGGAGATCCAGGAACATGGGATTACCGCCTTCATCGGCCCGTCCGGCTGCGGTAAATCCACCCTGCTGCGCACCCTGGACCGGATGAACGATCTGGTGGAGGGCTGCCGCATCGAGGGCAAGATCCTTCTGGACGGCCGCGATATCTTTGGCTCGGACATGGATGTGTTCGAGCTGCGCAAGCGGGTGGGCATGGTGTTCCAGAAGCCCAATCCCTTCCCGATGAGCGTCTACGATAATATTGCCTATGGCCCACGCACACACGGCATCCGCTCCAAGGCCAAGCTCGATGAGCTGGTGGAGCAGTCGCTGCGTGGTGCAGCCATCTGGGACGAACTCAAGGACCGCCTCAAGAAGAGCGCCCTGGGGCTCTCCGGCGGCCAGCAGCAGCGGCTCTGCATCGCACGGGCCCTGGCGGTGGAGCCGGAGGTGCTGCTCATGGACGAGCCCACCTCGGCGCTGGACCCCATCTCCACCTCCAAGATCGAGGATCTGGTTCTGGAGCTCAAGGACCGCTACACCATCGTAATGGTGACCCACAATATGCAGCAGGCAGTGCGTGTTGCCGATAAAACCGCCTTCTTCCTGATGGGAGAGGTGGTCGAGTACGGCGAAACGGAGCAGATGTTCGCCAGCCCGCGGGATAAGCGCACCGAGGACTATATCACAGGAAGGTTTGGTTAATATGCGTACAAGATTTGACCGTCAGCTTGAGCAGCTGAATGTGGAGCTGATCCGGATGGGCGCACTGTGCGAGGAGGCCATCTCCATCGTCGCCAAGAGCCTGCTGGACAGCGACCTGACCTACCTGCCCCATGCTCTGGAACTGGACGACCAGATCGACGAGATGGAGCGGGAGATCGAAGCACTCTGCATGAAGATCCTGCTGCAGCAGCAGCCGGTTGCCAGCGATCTGCGGGTGGTTTCCTCTGCCCTGAAGATGATCTCGGACATGGAGCGCATTGGCGACCAGGCCCGGGATATTGCCGAAATGCTGGGCTATGTGGTGCAGCACCGGTTTGAAAGCCGGCTGCACATCGGTGATATGGCCCGTGCATCCATCAAGATGGTGACCGACAGCATCGATTCCTTCGTCCGCAAGGACTACGATGCAGCGGTTGCCGTGATCCAGTCGGACGATGTGGTGGATGCCCTGTTCCAGAAGGTGAAGGAAGAGCTGACTGCAGCGATTGCAGCCCAGCCGGATAACGGCGAGATCTTCCTGGATCTCCTGATGATCGCCAAGTACTTCGAGCGCATCGGCGACCATGCCACCAACATTGCCGAATGGGTCTGCTACTCCATCACTGGTCAGCATGTATGATGCGGTTGCTCTTCCGAGCGATTTTCACTATAATGGTAGCTGGATGACAGCAAAGAAGGTGGTACTGGCATGATCTATGTATTGGAAGATGACGCAAATATCCGCAAACTGGTGGACTACGCGCTGACCCGGGAGGGGTACAGCGTGGAGGGCTTTGGTACGCCGGCCGATTTCTGGGCGGCGGTGGGGCGACAGCTGCCGCAGCTGGTGCTGCTGGATATCATGCTGCCCCAGGAGGATGGCCTTTCGGTGCTGCAGAAGCTCCGAAGCCGCTCGGATACCCGGCGCCTG
>CAKWRB010000226.1 GCA_934845495.1 uncultured bacterium | reverse complement strand
AGCCAAGGGACTCATGGACCTCCACAGGGCCGCCGGAGAGCGCCTCCAGCAGCTTCTGGTCGTACCGGGGAGGATCCGGGGGCAGACAGACCCCCAGCTCGGGAACCTGCCGGAGCTGCGGATGCTCCTGTGCAAGAATTTTCAGCTGCTCCTCCAGCTCCGCTTCCTCCAACCCCAGATTTTGGGCCAGATCCTCCCGCCTGTGCCAGCCTTCCTCATATAAAATCTGCAGAATCTGACTGTTTTTTTCCATACTGCACCTCTTTTTCTATGGTCTGAACCCAGTATAGCAACTGTTTTTTCCGCTGTCAAACCGGGAAATTCAGCAAAATGCAGATATTTTTCATAAAATCTATCAATAATTGTGAATAGAATTCACCAATAAAATGAAAATATGAAAAACCCCTTGCATTACCCGAAAACAGGTGCTATAATAGCTCTTGCAGTGGCTGGGTATGGCGCAGATTGGTAGCGCGCTACCTTGGGGTGGTAGAGGCCGTGGGTTCGAATCCCGCTACTCAGACCAGCTAAATCCCTTACAATAAAGGGAGCAAGAACCGGAGAGGAAACTCTCCGGTTCTTTTCATTTTCCGGGACAGGATCGTTCCAGAAAGAAAAAAGGAGCAGCCGCCCGGAACTGCTTCTTTTTTTATTGCAGAACCGCCATCACCGATTCTGCCTCCTATAAAAAAAGGCCGCCCACATCAAAACAGCGGACGGCCTCTTTTTTTGTTAAACGCTGAAACAGGACATTACACAATCAGTTCCGGCGGAATGGTCAGGGTCACCGAGGTACCAATGCCCTCCCGGCTCTCCAGATTCAGTTCAATCCCCAAGGCTGCTGCACCATGCTTGACGATGGACAGCCCCAGCCCTGTGCCGCCGATTTCCCGGGAATGGCTCTTATCCACCCGGTAGAAGCGCTCGAACACGCGCTGTTGTTCCTCTTCGGGAATTCCAATGCCGGTATCCCGGATCTTCAGTACAACCTTCTGATCTTCGGTGCGGGCGATGACCACTTCAACCTTGCCGCCGACACGGTTGTACTTGACCGCGTTTTCGCAGAGGTTATAGAGGATCTCGTCCAGCATCTTGCGGGAGGTGTGCAGACACACATCTTCTCCTGTCACCGAGAAGGTAACTGCCCGGGCCTGTGCCGCCGGGGAAAGGCGATTCCGAATTTCCTCGCAGAGGGGGCGGAGGTCCACATCTTCGGCTGCAGCGGCGAAACTGCCGCCCTCGTCCAGCTCGGAGAGCTTGATGATATCCCCCACCAGGACGATCAGCCGGCTGGCCTCATCGTAGATGCGCCCGGAAAAGTCCACCACATCTTCCTGGGGAACCGTACCGGTCTTCATCAGTTCGGCAAAGCCGGAGATGGAGGTCAGCGGAGTCTTGAGTTCATGGGATACATTGGCGGTAAACTCCCGGCGGAGCTGCTCGCGCTGCTCCTGCTCGGTGATATCCAGCAGGACGATCACCGCACCGATGACCTCCTCGCCCTCATGGACCGGATTGGCAATCAGGCTGTATACCCGGCCGCCGATGGCCATGTGGCGCTGGGCATGACCCCCGGCCAGAGCTTCATCGATGGCGCCCCGGAACTCCTCCGAACGGTTGAGCTCCAGCACGCTGCGGCCCACTTCCCCTTCCTTGACGCCCAGCAGGCGCAGGGCCGAGGTATTGTAGGTGAGCAGGTTGGTATCCCGATCGATGACCAGGAAGCCCTCCGACATGTTCTCAGTGATCATGCGGAACTCCTCCCGTGTCTTGACCGCCTCCTCCAGCTGATGCTCGATGGTGGCGCGCTGATGCTCGATCCGCCGGAACAGCGGCGAAAGCTCATCGTACCCCTCCAGCGCCGGCGAGGGGGAATCCAGGTTCATCTGGTTGAGCGGACGGACGATTCCTGCTGACACCCGGGAAGCGGCAAAGGCCGACAGGATCAGCACGGCCAGGATCACCACCAGAATGGGCTGCCCAAAGCTGAGCAGCACCGTAAAGGTGGAGGCCTGCACATCCGAAACACGCAGCACATCACCGCTGTTCAGACGGACGGCACAGT
>CAKWRB010000225.1 GCA_934845495.1 uncultured bacterium | reverse complement strand
TTTTTTGATTTTCGTTTTGAGCGTCCTGTCCGCACCGGACAGCTTAGTTATAATACCATAGGGATTCTGATCTGTCAACGCTTTTTTTCATTTTTCTACGATGGCTTTTTCTTTTTAGTATTCTCGTATATTTCACTCCACGAGATTTGAACACCATGTCCATTTATTCTAAAAGATTGCACAAAAGAAATCCAGCGTCCAGATCTCATCGATCCGAACGCTGGCTGTTTCTATTTATTCTGCTCCCACAGTCGGTACCGGCGCAGCCTGCTCTGCTGCAGCCGATTCACTCTTATGCTCCCAGTCCTCCCGGCTGATTTTGACGATCAGGCCAGACAGGGCCAGCACTGCAATCAAGTTGGGGATCACCATCAGTCCGTTGAAGAGGTCGGAGAGATTCCATACCAGCTCCACTTCCTGCAGCGAACCGAACAGCACACAGAGTACAACGCCAATGCTGTAAACGGGCAGGGCCTTCTTACCAAACAGGGCCTTGAAGTTGAGCTCACCGAAGAAGTACCACCCTATGATGGTGGAGAAGGCGAAGAAGAGCATACACAGCGCAATGAACACATCGCCGGCCTTACCAAAGCCCCGGCTGAATGCAAGCTGAGCCAAAGCTGCACCAGTTGCGCCGCTTCCCAGCACATCGGAGGTGAGGATCACCATCGCTGTAAGAGTGAGAACCACAAAGGTGTCGATAAACACGCTGACCATCGCGATTTCTCCCTGCTCCTGGGGGTGCTTTACCTTGGCGAGAGCATGGGCATGGGGGGTAGATCCCATACCAGCTTCATTGCTGAACAGTCCCTTTGCCACACCCACCCGCATGGCCTGCTGCACTGTAATACCGGCAGCACCGCCAAATACAGCCTGTGTGCTGAATGCTGAAGTGAAGATCAGCCGCAGCGCACCGGGCACAGCCTCATGATTGATAATCAGAAGAGCGGTACAGCCCAGTACATAGAAGATGGCCATGATCGGAACGACCTTTTCGGTAAAGGAGGCGATCCGGCGGACACCGCCCAGGAAGATGAAAGCTGCCACCGACGCTGTCGCCAGACCAATGACCAGCTTGGGAACACCAAAGGCATTGTGAAAGGCATCGCTGATCGAGTTGGCCTGCACCATGTTTCCCGTGAATCCCAGTGCAAAGACAATGGCAATGGAGAAGAAACCTGCCAGGAACTTACCGAACTTACCCTGAAAGACTGCCCGAATATAGTAGATAGGGCCACCGGTGACCTGACCGTCCACAGTTGTGCGATAGGTCTGCGCCAGGACTGCCTCACCATAGATGGTGGCCATTCCAAAGAAAGCGGAAACCCACATCCAGAAGATGGCACCGGCACCGCCAGTGGCCAGAGCTACGGCACAGCCAGCAATGTTGCCGGTTCCCACCTGGGCGGCGATGGCAGTGGTCAGGGCCTGGAAGGAGCTCATACCCTCATGGTCTGCTTTCTTGCCATTGAGACTGAATCCGCCGAAGAGCCGGGCCATACCAGAGCCGAATCGACGCACCTGAATAAAGCGCATCCGGAAGGTGAACCAGATTCCGGTTCCAAACAGAAGGAACAGAAGGATATTGTTCCAGAGAAAGTCGCTGATACTTTTGATCAATGGGGCAAGCTGCTGCATGATAGATGATCTCCTCTCAATCACACAAACGAAGTCCGGGAAAAAGCAGAGCCGGGACGCAAAAACAGCATCCCGGCTCTGAAGATCCAAACAAAGCAGGTACAACTCGGCCGCCAGAAACTCCGGCTGCCAAACTGACCCGATGATCGTTCTTACACTCTGTCCTTTTGCCTGAGAGATTAACGCATTTCTGCGCCTTGCACCTTCGGCACCTCCGCTGGGAAGCTTCTCCAGAGCCACATCCGTTCATAGTCCCTGCCCGAACCCGGGCACCTGAGAGTATTACTCCTTCGGTAAGCGATTGCTTTCTCCTACAAACTTCGTTTGTTGTATTTGTATGTATTGACTATATCATGTCCACCAATAAAAGTCAAGTGTTTTTATGGAACTTTTCCTGCCTTTCTCATATCCGGAGATCCTCACAGTAGCCAGGAC
>CAKWRB010000224.1 GCA_934845495.1 uncultured bacterium | reverse complement strand
TACACTGACACTGATCGAGCTTGCCATCGAAATGGAGGACGAGAGCGTCTACGACGAGGCCAAGAAGAACTACGACTTTATTCTGGCCGACCTGGAGACACAGAAGCTCTCCACCCTGCTCACCGGTGAATATGATGAAAACAATGCCATTCTGACCTTCCACGCCGGTGCAGGCGGCACCGAGGCGCAGGACTGGGCCCAGATGCTCTACCGGATGTACACCCGCTGGTCCGAGCGGCACGGCTTCAAGTACAAGATCCTCGACTACCTGGACGGCGATGAGGCCGGCATCAAGAGCGCCTCGATCCTCATCGAGGGCGAAAATGCTTATGGCTTCCTGAAGTCAGAGGCTGGTGTACACCGCCTGGTGCGCGTGTCGCCCTTCGACGCCTCCGGCCGCCGGCAGACCTCCTTTGCTTCGCTGGAAGTCATGCCGGAGCTGAGCGATGCCACCGACATCGAGATCAACGAATCGGATCTGAAGGTGGACACCTACCGTGCGGGCGGCGCTGGTGGTCAGCATGTAAACAAGACCGAGTCGGCCGTGCGTATCACCCACCTGCCCACAGGCGTGGTTGTAGCCTGCCAGAACGAGCGCAGCCAGTTCCAGAACCGTGAAGTGGCCATGAAGATGCTCAAGGCAAAGCTGGCAGAGATCAAGGAGCGCGAGCACCTGGAAAAGATCGAGGACATCAAGGGCGTGCAGAAGGAGATCGGCTGGGGCAACCAGATCCGTTCCTATGTATTCATGCCCTACACCCTGGTCAAGGACCATCGCACCAACTTTGAAATCGGCAATGTAGCCTCGGTGATGGACGGCGACATCGACGGCTTTATCAATGCTTACCTGAAGGCCAAGAGCCTGGGTGAACTGGCATAAATTTTGCGCCATACTTTTATAAAAGTTTAATAAAGTTTGGAATCCTGCCTTGTGTAACCATTCGGCTTATGCTATACTTAGGCCGTTTAAAATTTTGTAAAGGTGGTTTATTGTGATGCTGACACAGGCCAAAAGAGAGTTTATCGAGTTTATGATGAGTGCGGATGTACTCCGGTTCGGCAATTTTGTAACCAAGAGCGGTCGGAACACCCCCTACTTTGTCAACACCGGCAACTACCGCACCGGTAAGCAGCTGGCAACTCTGGGCAAGTTCTATGCCCGCCTGATCCACGAGACCCTGGGTGACCGGTTCGATGCCATGTTCGGCCCGGCCTACAAGGGCATTCCGCTGGCAGCTGTAACAGCAGCAACCCTGTCCCAGGAGTTCGATCTGGACAAGCCCTACTTCTTCAACCGCAAGGAGGAGAAGGACCACGGCGAGGGCGGCAGCTTTGTAGGGTACAAGCCTGTGGATGGCGACCGCATCATCCTGGTAGAGGATGTGATCACCGCCGGTACCGCTGTGCGTGAGGTGATGCCCCAGATCATGAGCTGCGGCGATGTCAAGGTCACCGATATGTTCATCTCGGTCAACCGCTGCGAAGTGGGCAAGGACGGCGAAAAGACTGCTGTCATGGAAGTCAAGGAGCAGTTTGGCATCGATGTTCATGCCATTGTAACCGTAGAGGATATCCACGAGTATCTCAAGGAAGATCCCAAGTACGCTGATGTACTGGCACACATGGAACAGTATATGGCTCAGTACTGCCGGTTCTGATCGGATATGTTTCAGAAATCACCCGAATGAAAAAAGCCCGGAGGCCGCTGTGTGCGCCTTCGGGCTTTTTTGTAAAAACAGAACGCTCCCGGGAAATCCTCCGACTCCAGGGGGCGTTCTTGTCGTTTGGGTGCTATTCCACCAGGACAGCAGTGCCGCTGGCCGAAACCATCAGCATATTGGCGCTGGCACCCAGGATCTCATAGTCCAGGTCCACACCCACTACGGCATTGGCGCCCAGAGCGGCTGCCCGCTGCTGCAGCTCCGCCAGAGCCTGCTCCCGGGCTTTCTGCAGTTCGCCCTCATAGGAGCCGCTGCGTCCGCCGAAGAAGTTGGTGAGCCCGGCGGTGAAGTCCTTTACAAAGTCCACACCGGAGATCACTTCGCCAAAGACGATGCCTTTGTATTCCAGGATCTTTCTTCCCTCAATGGAGGAGGTGGTCG
>CAKWRB010000223.1 GCA_934845495.1 uncultured bacterium | reverse complement strand
GCTGGCAGTTGGCCTGCTCAGCGGCTGCACAGCTCAGAAACAGGACCAGGCTTTGCTGGAGCAGAGCCTGAATACGCCATTTGAAACCACAGCGCATCTCCAGTACCAGGGGGTGGATGCCCGGATGACTATCAAAGGGGAAGGGGCAGGCCGGAGTTATACCCTCAGCTTTGCGGAACCGGCTTCGCTAAAAGATGTGGAGATGGTGTTCACCGAGGACAAGGTGACCGTGCAGTACCAGGATCTGTCAATGTCGGTAAAGCCGGAAACACTGACAGAGGGCATGGCCGGTGATCTTTTGATGGACGCACTCCAGACCGCACTGGGGCCGGACAATGTAAAGCTGTCCCGGCAGGAGGGAGTGCTGATCGTCCAGGGAAGGCTGGACAATGGCGGCAGTTTTGAACTGCAGCTGGACAGCAAAACCGGAAACTTCCTTTCACTCTCCGTGCCGGAAAATGACTTTTTCATGGAGTTCTCCGGGTTTGAGTTCTATCGTTGACCGGCAAAACAGAAGATGACATTGGCTGTCGGAAAATCCGGCAGCCTTTTTGCTGTAAAAAGAGGCCTGCCCGAACGGACAGACCTCTTTTGGGTTGTACAGTTGTCGGGGAATGGAATCAGCGGCGGTATTCCATCATCATATGGGCACACTTATTCACATCGCCGCAGCCCAGTGTGATCACCAGGTCGCCCGGCTTTGCGTGGTTCATCACATACTCAGTGATCTCTTCAAAGGTGTTAAACCATACACTGCCAGGGATCTTATCCGCCAGATCCTTGGTGTAGACACCGTAGGTATTGACCTCCCGGCTGCCCATAATCTCGGACATCACCACATGGTCGGCAATGGGAAGGACCTGGGCAAAGTCGTCCATCAGCATCTTGGTGCGGGAGTAGGTAAAGGGCTGGAACACTGCCCAAACCTCATGGTAGTGCATGGTTTTGGCAGCCTGAAGGGTCACTTCCAGCTCCTTGGGGTGATGGGCGTAATCATCTGCAATGGTGATTCCCATATTTTCGCCATGGATTTCAAACCGGCGCTTGGCTCCATGGAAGCCCTCCAGTTCCCGGGCAAATTCCGCGGGGGTCACACCCTGCTCGAAGCAGGCAGCCGCAGCCGCCAACGAATTCGATACATTGTGAACGCCGGGAATGTTGAGCACCACTTCGGTGAGCTTTTCTCCGCCATGCATCAGGTCATAGGAGGTGCGCCCCTCGGAGACCTGAATGTTTTCCGGGTAGTAGTCGGCTTCCGCAGTCTGGCCAAAGGTGATGACCCGTACCGGCAGCCCTTCCACAGCCTTCATGGTGTTGGCATCGTCCAGGTTGGCAATGATGGCTTTGGAGGCCTTGGAAGCAAACCGCCGGAACGAGGCAATGATATTTTCAAGCGAGCCAAAATAGTCCAGATGGTCGGCATCCACATTGAGAACCACCGCATAGCCCGGTGCGATGTGCTGATAGTGGTCACTGAACTCACAGGCTTCGCAGACCATGATCTCGCTCTGGCCGGCCCGGCCACTGCCGCCAATGATGGGGAGCTTTCCGCCAATTACAGCAGTGAGATCCTTGCCGGCGCCCATCAGGACCTGGGTGATCATGGAAGTCGTGGTGGTTTTTCCATGGGTGCCGCTGACGGCGATGCAGTCGGCATAGTTCCGGGACAGAAGCCCCAGCAGTTCGGCGCGCTCCAGCATGGGAACCCCACTGGCTCGCGCAGCCACAAGCTCAGGATTGTCCGACAGGATTGCGGCAGTGTAAACAATGAGATCGGCACCTGTAATGTTTTCCGGTTTCTGACCGATGGTGACGGTGATCCCCAGTTTTCGCTCCGCATCCACGGTATCGGTGTGGTTGTTGTCCGATCCAGTGATATGGTATCCGGCTGCAGCCAGGATCTGCACCAGCGGGTACATACCGCTGCCCCCGATGCCGATAAAGTGGATGTGCTGCTTTCCCTTGAGAATATTGGTATCAGAAACTGTGTTCATTGCAAACAAGACCTCCGCATGCCGGATCAGGCTCCGGCTTGGTTTGATAATAATTCTTTGACTCATTATACCCTATTATGGCGTAAATTCCAAATGGATAATCTCCAAAAC
>CAKWRB010000222.1 GCA_934845495.1 uncultured bacterium | reverse complement strand
ACCCTGGAGAGCCGGCACCAGGATATGCTGACGCTGCTGAACCTGGACCTCTCCGAGATCCGCATCATCCACCGGAAAAAGGCCTGCCTGGCAGTGGTTCCGCTGAGCGAGGAGGACCCCACCGCCCGGGAGCTGGAACAGGTGATTACGCTGGCCAAACAGCACAAGCTGCAGCGCCTGCACGATGCAGTCTATGGGGCGATGATTTCTGTGGACTGTCTGCGGCAAAAAGAGTATAATCACTATGAAGCGATTTACATCGAACTTCCGCAGCCCACCTCGAAAAAGGGGCTGCACATCCAGCCGGCCGGCACTTACCTAAGGGCCTTTTACCGGGGCCCGTGGGAGAATCTGCCCAGGCGGTACGAGGAGATCTTCGCCTATGCCGAAAGCCAGGGCCTTGCCCTGTACGGTTATGCCTATGAGACCGGCATCAACGAGAGTGTGATCCGGGAGTTTGATGAGTATATCACCCAGATCGAAATTCCGGTGCAGGAAGCCGCAGGAGGGACGATATGATTTGGATGGGGCTATTGAGCCTGACGGCGGCCCTGCTGCCGCTCTACCTCAAGTACCGGGTAGTTTGGACCGGCGAGCGGTGCCGGGGAAAGATTGTTGGCATCGCAAAACAGGAGGCAGGATATGCGGTGGGCGGCGTCGCCGTCCGCAAGAATGCCTATCTGGTAAAAATCGGACAGAAACAGTACTACACGGCCCACGGCTGCCTTTTTCCGCAGCTGGGCCGGAGGAAAATCGGGCAGGAGATCTGGGTGTTCCGCAATGAGCGCTATGGCCGGGAGGTATTCCGGTGCCAGGATTGCCGGATCGAGCTTCTGTCGCTGGCCCTTCTGGCAGCGGCGGTCTTCTTTTTCTGGATGGGGGTGTCGCAATGACCTTTTGTGAGCAGATGATTCCGGCGCTTTCTGCGCTGCTGGAGCCTGGCGAGACATTGCAGGCCCCGGTTTATGGGGGAATCCTGCATCGACGCAGCTGTACCTACGGGTATTTTGGCCTGACCGATCAGGCACTCCTGGTCGCCCTGCTCCAGGGCAGCACCAAGGCCATAGCGGGAAATAGCCGGGTGCCGTTTGCACAGATCCGGGCAGTCAGGGTGCGAAGGAGTCTGGTCCCATTCCAGTACATAGTCACCTTCTATCTGCAGGACGAGGAGGAGATCCG
Organism: uncultured bacterium; assembly: GCA_934845495.1. Lineage (GTDB taxonomy): Bacteria > Bacillota > Clostridia > Oscillospirales > Ruminococcaceae > Avimicrobium. The sequence goes on along the minus strand of CAKWRB010000222.1, from coordinate 947 downwards.
AATGCGCATCTCCCGGAAGGTCTATGGCTTTGCGGAGCAGGCGGAGAACCTGGAGTGCTTTCTGGCGACGATCCAAACCATTTTATAAGTCCGATCAACCAGCAGCAGACCCTGCTGAAAGGAGAAACTGCCCATGTATCAGAACAATGAGTTAAAGCATCTGTACGAGCGGCTGAAGGCCCAGTATCCCCAGTGCGGGCTGGAGTTTTCGCGCAATCATCTGACCCTGACCCGGCCTTACACCCGAATCGAAATCGACCGGGACGGGGTGGAGCTGTATGTGAACGAACAGCTCTATGATCGGTTTTCCAGCGAAGAGGTGGACGATCCGGACGATCTCTACGAACTGCTCGAGGCCTTTCTGCTGGATCTGCAGCATGCCGGTATGGAGCAGGGTAACCAGCTCTACCGCGATACCCGGGATCAGGCTGCCCGGAAGGGGTCCCGGCTGCTGATCCTGATGGCGCTGGTTCTCACTGCGGTGCTTCTGGCATTTCTGTGGTCGCGGAGCCTGTGGCTGATGCTGCCGATCCTGGTGATTCCGACAGCTTCGCTGCTGCTTCTGAAGCAGGTGCGGACTGCTGTGTTCCGGGAACGCTGGGTCTGCCCCTCCTGCGGTACACCGCTGCCTCTGATGCAGAAGTTCTTCTCGGTGGAGATGGACTATGTGTTTCGGTGCCCCCACTGCGGCAGGATCCTGGAGCAGGCCCCGAACCTGGAAGCGGTGCAGAGGGAGTATGCCCCTGCAAAGCCGTTGGAGCCCTCCCGGGACCTCCCCCTTCCGGGAAAACGGTGGCCCTGCCTGTTGGCTGGCAGTGTGTCGATGGCCTTTGCACTGACCCTGCTCCCGCTCATCTTTATCCCGGACGGGAACGAACCGCTGGATATGGTGGGAGTGGGTGTTGGGGTTGCCATGATCCTGCTGATCCTGGCCTTCGGGTTGATGC
>CAKWRB010000221.1 GCA_934845495.1 uncultured bacterium | reverse complement strand
GTCTACCCCGCAGTCCCTTCCGATCTGTTCCAGCTTGGCCAGGATCGGCAGGTAGGGGTTTACGGCATCGAACGGATGGTAGCTGTCGGCACCTGCTTTTTCCGAAACATGTTCGGGGTGGAAGAATCCGCCCTCAAAGCAGGTGGTAAGAGCAGCGTTCATCTTGTTCAGATTGCCTGTGACTTTCACAAGCTTCATTTTTTCGATGGACATCTCTGAGTCAAAACCTCCTGACTAAGTTATTATTAGAGAATGACAAGGAGCTGCATGATCTCGTTGGGAGCCATGCCATAGCGTACCGCTTCCACAATGCGGACAATGTTGTCAATCTCCATTTCGCTGTAAAACATAAAGCACACAAAGGCCACAGCCGGATGCTGGGTGCGGCGCATATAGCGCTGGCTGAGCAGGCTGCGGATCGCCTGGGATCCAAGCCCGATGGACTGGATCTCCTCATCGCCCAGGCCGCTGATGTAGCGGGCGTTTTTGAGTATCTCAAGATATTCCTCTGCCGTTTTGGCATTCAGGGCGGTATCCAGCAGCTTCCGGGGCGGTTCCCGCCAGAAGCCCAGCATATAGCCCTTGATCTCCTCCGGGGTCATATCGGGGTAATACTTTTTCAGGCGATAGCCGATGATGCTGTTTTCCAGAGCAATTTTGGTGGCCATAATGTCGTCGATCTCCTGACGGGTTTTGCCGGAGAAGGTCCGCGCGGCAATGGCCTTGAGGTTTTCGTAGTAGCAGTTCATCAACGCCATTTCACATCCGGCATAGTTGATGGTGGGGTTCTGCTTGTCGGTGCTGCGGTAGCGCAGCAGTGGGTCGTGGTATTCGGTGCCTTCCAGCGCCTGCAGCAGCTCGTCATAGGTGTTCACCTTTGCCAGCCTGTCCAGACCAATGCGCAGATCACTCGCCGCAAAGGCAGGATAACTGATGATGAACTCGCTGGTTCGGCCGATGTTGATCAGACGGATCATCTGCAGGATCAGCTGGATCTCCACCAGGTTCAGCACATAGCTGCGGTAGAACTCCCGGGTCTTGGGGGTGGCATACTTCACCAGATCCAGATACTTGTTGTACCGGCCCTTGTGCAGAATGCTCTCCAGCTGGTCGCTGCGCACTGTAGCAGGCTGCACAGTACTCAGAATTTCTGCCAGGTGGGTGCGCTCCTTCAGATAGGCAGCAATTTCAGAGGTGGAGTGCTTTCTGCACAGTTCCTCATACTGGCTGCGCACAATCCGGCGGCCATACAGCGCATGAACTTTGGCGGAAATGGCATTTTCGGAAAAATCTGTCCTCATAATACCCTCCTTTACTTATTATAATAGGGAAGCTGTATGGTCAGTTTGCCTGAGTGCAGTTTTCTACAATGGAATCCACCCAGGTGCTGCAGCCAGCATTGTAGGTGTTTTCCAGTGCAGCCCGGTTTGCCTCGTATGCAGCGGTATAGGTGGTTTTCAGCTTATCGGTTTCGGCCTTGAGCTTCTGGCGGTAGTCCTCCACCTTGGCCCTGGCCTCATTCATGGCAGTCATATCGATCTCTTTCTTGACATCTGCCAGGTTGGAAACAGACGATTCACGCTGCTTTGCAGCGTTCTCGACCATCTCACGGGCATTGCGGTCAATTTCCAAGAGAGTGTCAATGATTGTATCCATAGACGCACTTCCTCCTCACATCAATGGTATTTAACCAACACATTCTACTCCTTTAATATCGATTATTCAATCGGCAAATTGATGAAAAATCCAGGATATGCTTAGGGTTTTTAATCTTTTATCGTCGAATGATTTTTGTGTTGGGAAAGCAGGAGAGAAGCGGCTTTGCAGCGTGGTAGTTCGATTTGAATAATGGAGGGAATCCTCTGTCAAAAAAGTTCGATCTGCTCCGGTGTTATTTGGTAACTGTGCTTGATTTATGCATAAACCCAGTCATAATCCTGCCGGGATTTTCATATCCATTATTGCCTAAAAAATAACAAATCATTTGTGCATTTTGCCATTACAATTTTTAGGGTAAGTGAGAAAAAAACACTTGCATTCTGAAGAAACCTGTGATATACTGTTAAAGTACTTCGGGGGTGTAGCTCACTTGGGAGAGCGCTTGAATGGCATTCAAGAGGTAGTCGGT
>CAKWRB010000220.1:538-2129 GCA_934845495.1 uncultured bacterium | reverse complement strand
CTGTATACCTTGCCTTCCCGCAGCATCCCTGCCACCTGGAACCGCTGAGACAACGCCTTGAGTTCCGGAACGGTGCAAAGATCATCGAAGAAGCGGCGGCATTCCTCCACATTCTCCAAAGTCAGGATCGCTTTATATAGTTCTTCCAGGGTTGAAGTTTGTAGTTTAGGCTCCAATGTTATAACCTCCAGTGCTGTTTTTATTCACAAGTCATAGTTTACCATTTTAGTGCAGAAAAGTAAATAGGAAAAGCATCAAAATTTAAGAAATATTTCCTTACATAAAAAATCAAGGGAATTTTGCAGCCTATTTTGCATAATTCCCTTGATTCTATCATTCTTCGGGCTGGTCGTTCGAATATTCTGCAGCAATTTCCTCAATGATCGCCTTGACTTTCTCTACCCCATCACCCTTTTCCGAGGAGAAGGGAATCATCGTGATCTGGTCAGCGCACGGAATTTCCGACTGCAGGGCTTCCAGGCGCTCCGCCAGCTGGGTCTTGGTCAACTTATCCTTCTTGGTCAGGATCAGTACAAAGGGGAACTCGTTCTCAATGAGAAAGTCGATCATCTGCAGATCATCCCGGGAAGGTTTGTGGCGAATATCCACCAGTTGGAACACCAGACCGATGTTCCGTCCGCTGCGGAAATACCCATCGATGAGTTTCGACCACCGCTCCTTCTCCCCTTTGGCAACCTTAGCATAGCCATATCCAGGCAGATCTGCAAAGCGGACTGTTTCCAGGCGGAAGAAGTTGATGGTGGCTGTTTTGCCCGGTACTGCACTGACACGCGCCAGCTGCTTACGGTTAAACACCTTGTTGATCATTGAGGATTTTCCCACATTGGAACGACCGGCAAAGGCAATCTCCACAAGATCCGACTTGGGGAGCTGGTCAAACCGGCCAAAGGAAGTTTCAAAGACTACATTGTGAAAATTCATGCCTCTCTCCTATCTGCTAGCCGACGGCCGATCGGTGGTTTCGGTTTTGGGAACTGTGATCTCAAAGGACTTGGTTTCTGCTTTGGGATCCAGATGGTTTTCCTCATGGCGTTTTTCGGTGGGATGCGGCATGGTGCAGAGTGCTGTTTCCAGCACATCCACGACGGAATCTGCCGGGACAAAGTGAATGGCCTTCTTCACGGCTTCATCCACCTCGTGCAGATCAGAGAGATTCTGCCTGGGAACCACAACTGTGTTGATGTGATTCCGGTATGCAGCCATACTCTTTTCCCGAAGGCCGCCGATGGGCAGCACCCGGCCGCGAAGGGTCGCTTCACCGGTCATGGCAACCTTGCCCCGCACCGGGATCCCGGTCAGAGCCGACACCAGAGCGGTGGTAATGGTTACACCGGCCGACGGACCATCCTTGGGCACCGCACCCTCCGGCACATGGATGTGAATATCCTTGTTCTTGTAGAAATCGTGGTCGATTCCAAAGCGATCCGCCATACTGCGCACATAGCTGATGGCGGCCTGGGCTGACTCCTTCATCACATCCCCCAGACTGCCGGTGAGCTGCAGTTTACCGTTGCCATCCATGACGGCTACTTCCACCTGAAGCATCTCACCACCAACCGCGGTCCAGCCC
>CAKWRB010000220.1:0-528 GCA_934845495.1 uncultured bacterium | reverse complement strand
AATATCATCCGGCTTGAAGCGCTTTGGTCCAAGGTAAGTTTCAATATTCTTTTCGGTTACACTCACCTTTTCTGCATCGCCGGAAACCAGTTCCCGGGCGCTCTTACGGCAAATCTCTCCGATTTTACGCTCCAGGTTGCGGACTCCTGCTTCCCGTGTGTAGCTGTCGATGACTGCGTAGAGTGCGCCCTCGGTAATATGCAGCCGCTTGGAGTCCAGGCCATGACGGGCAAGCTGCTTCTTCACCAGGTGCCGCTTGGCGATCTGGAACTTCTCTTCCCGGGTATAGCTCGAGAGTTCAATCACTTCCATACGATCCAGCAGCGGGCCAGGAATGGTCTCGGTGGTGTTGGCAGTTGCCACAAACAGCACCTTGGAAAGGTCGTAGGGAACCTCGATGTAATGATCCCGGAAGGCGGAATTCTGCTCCCCATCCAGCACCTCCAGCAGAGCTGCCGACGGATCTCCCCGGTAATCGCTGCCCAATTTATCCACTTCATCCAGCAGCATCAGCGGGTTGCTGCTGCC
>CAKWRB010000219.1 GCA_934845495.1 uncultured bacterium | reverse complement strand
GTACATTCTGCTCGTTGATGGTTTTGCCCTTCATGAAGTCACCGGCCTTTTCAAAGGCCACCGGCTTGATGGAGATTGCACCGGCGAACATCTTCATTTCGCGGACATAGTCGCCATCCATTTCCAGGCCCAGTGCAACACCGATCCGGGAGATGGTCACCTTCTTGCGGGAGCCCAGCTTGACAAAGGCACTCTGAAAGGCGGGAACAGGGAACAGGAAGCGGATAAAGGCCTCGTTCGGCTCCAGAATGGTCTTGCCGGGGCGCAGGATCACATCGGCCACCGGTACGATCCGGGTGCCGTTTGGGGAGGCGATCTCCACCTTGGCGTCATACAGATACATCACCGGGATCAGGTCGCCAGCCGGGGAAGCATTGCCCAGGTTGCCGCCGATGGTGCCGTTGTTGCGAATCTGCAGCGAGCCCACATCGGCAGCTGCATCCATCAGAGCGGGCAGGTATTCCCGCACGATGGGGTCGTGTTCCATCTGGGTCATGGTGCAGTAGGCGCCCACCGAAATGGTATCGCCCTGCTTCTCGATCATCTTCAGCTCGGGAATGTGGCCGAGATAGCAGAGGGCATCAGGCTTTACAGCGCCGGAGTGCAGCCGGATAACAAAGTCGGTGCCGCCGCCGACGATCTTGCTCTCAGGGGTGAGGGCAGCCAGGCTGGCAGGCAGCTCGGCCAGGGTCTTGGGTGCATAGGATCTCATCATAAACCGTTACGCCTCCTCGGAAGTTCTCTTGACTGCGCGCAGGATCTGGGTATAGCCCGAGCAGCGGCAGATGTTGCCGGCCAGAGCATTGCGGATCTCAGTCTCGGTGGGGTGGGGATTGTGCATGAGCAGGGCCTTGGTGGACATGATCATGCCGGTGGTGCAGTAACCGCACTGGATGGCAGTCTCCTCGATGAAGATCTTCTGGATCTTATCCAGCTCGCCATTCTCCTCCAAACCTTCGATGGTCAGGACGCTCTTGCCTTCCAGCTGGCAGGCAAGCACCAGGCAGGAGTGCATGGCCTCGCCGTCGATGATCACGGTGCAGGCGCCGCATTCCCCTTCGCCGCAGCCCTCCTTGGTACCGGTCAGGCCCAGGTCCTCTCGCAGGAGATCCAGCAGGCGCTTGTCCGGGCTTACTTCCAGCTCGGTGGGGTGGCCGTTGAGAATAAAGTTCAGTGTCATTTATCTTTCCTCCCGATTTTTCAGGTAAGCAGTGATCTTGTCAGGGGTCAGGGGCAGGTCGTTCAGGTCGCTCTGCAGCGCATCGTTGACGGCACCAACCACAGCGGCGGAAGCCGGAACATGGCACACCTCACCGATGGTCTTGGCGCCGAACGGCCCCTCGGTGTTGTGGTTTTCGATGAGCTCGACCCGCACATTGGGGGCCTCAAAGGAGTTGAGCAGGTGGTAATCCTTGAGGTTGGCGAAGGGAACACCGTTGGGGCGGTAGTGTACATGCTCGGTCAGAGCAGCACCGGCACCCATCACCGAAGCCCCCTGGGTCTGCGCGATGCAGATCTCGCGGTTGATGGCCTGGCCGATATCCTGCACGGCCAGGTAGTCCAGGATCTTTACCATACCGGTGTAGGTATCTACTTCCACATAGGCAAAGTGGCCGCCGCAGACGCCGGGGTTATCATGGCTTACATGCTCGTAGGAGGCAAAGATCTCGTGCTGGTAGCGCTGCTGGGAAGCGTAAACCAGGTCGCTCCAGCTGTATACCACTTCTGGCTCCTTGGTGGAGTAAACGGTCATGCCGTCCAGTACCACATCAGCCACATTGCAGCCGCGCTCTTCGGCGAAGTGCTCCTTGATGCGCTCCTTGAGCAGCTTGGCGCATTCCAGGGTGGCACGGCCCATAACATAGGTGGTACGGCTGGAGAAGCAGCCCACGAAGTCCTGGGGAGTAACGGCGGTATCCCCCTCCTGGATGCGTACCTGATCCACATCGATGCCCAGCTCCTCGGCTGCAATCATCTTGAAAGCGGTCACGGTGCCGCAGCCGTGGTCGTGCAGGGTGACGCCGCAGCGGACGGTACCGCTCTCGGTCACGCACATATCCACACGGGTGTAATCCGGCTTAGCGGGGTAGAAGCCATTCACATGGCCGCCCAGGCTGACACCCATACCACGCTTGCAGCGCTTGTT
>CAKWRB010000218.1 GCA_934845495.1 uncultured bacterium | reverse complement strand
CTTCCACAGTGTGGAGGCTGCGCCGCAGCTCTTGACGGGAGGGGACACATTATGACAGAGGAAGAAAGGCCGGAGGCCAAGGAGCAGGAGGCGTGCTTTGCCGCAATCCGTGAGATCGTCCAGGAGATTTCCCGCCTAATGGACGCCGCATATCAGCAATACAGCCGTTTGGTAGAACAGGTGTTGAACGGCAGGATCACCGAGGAGCGGGAGATCGAGCGAATCATGGACGGGCTTGTGGACTTCGGAGATAATCCGAGGCTCCTTGAACTGTACAAAACCCTCTGCCGCCATGTCTATTACAAATACCCCGCTCTTGTGGGAGAGCACACTGCCCTCTTCCGGCTCCAGTTTGAGGAAACGGAGGATGGGGATACGGATACTGAGGAGGTGGAAACATGAAAGCGCCGGAGATCAAGCACTACATCAACTGGCTGGGTCGGGTGGAATACCGAAACATCAACTGCTCCTTCACCTATGACGAGACATCCTATGCGGCCATCGACCGGATCTTCCGCCTTCTCCACCGGCTGGAGCCAGGCCCGGAGAACACAAGCTGGGAACTATGGCTCCGTGCGGAGCGAGGTACCATTGAAGACTTCGGCAGCTTTGAGGAGCTGCGGGCGGACGGCCAGGTGGAGAGCTTTGAGGAGTTTGAAACCTGGTGGCATTCCGAGTTCCCGGAGGAGGCAGCGTGGTTCCACTTTGCCGCCGGCGAGGATCAGAAGATCGGGTATCGGGCAATATTCTTGGGGCATCGGCATGTGCTGGAGGTGGACAGCCGCAAAGAGCGCGCCTTCCCCTATGACATCGCCCCATTCACCGCCTGGCTGGAGGGTGCGGTACGGGACACCGTTCAGATGGTGGAAACCGGTTCTTATCAGGAACTGGTGGAGCGGGAGCTGCCCATCTGGCATCGAACCGGAACCATCCTGCGCCGGGATCTGTGGAGGGTATTCCCACAGTGGAAGGAGGAGTTCTTCCAGGACTTCTCCCAGCAGGAGGTGGAGGAGTTTCTCACCTCGGCGGTTGGGTATCCTTTGGAAAATAACAAGCGGCTCCCATCCGTGACCGCAAACGAATTCTATCACTTCTGTGCCCTGGGCTATCGGGCCATGGGATACACTGGAACGGAGAAATCGGAAAAAGAGCAGTACGCTCTCCACGCCGATGGGCGGGACGAGGGACTGTCCAAGCTGGACGGAGATTCCCCCGAAGCTTTTGCACGGTGGCTGAAGGAGCGTCCCCGCACCGGTCACCCCTGGGAGGTATGCCGGGGCGGCAACAGCACCCATATCGACTGCATCGTACACCAAGATGCGCATGGCTACTATCTGGTGGTGGCCGGTCTTGCGGAGACCCGGACGATTGAGGCGGTCCGTTTCTTCCTGGCGCTTTATCGGGCAGGCGTTCCCGTATGCATCCGAAACACAGAGGAACTGAAGGCCCGCCTGACCGGAGCGGAGTCCATCGGCATCGTGCCGGAGGGAGTCTTTCCCGCCTACTGCCACGACAGGTTTCCGGGAGAGAGCATTGTCGATTTTATGAACCTGCCTCGGGAGCGTCAGGATGAACTTGCAAAATACTGCCGATGGCAGCCAATCCCAGTTCCCAGGATGAAGAAGGAAGGTGCAGCCCCATGATCTTCTTTACCTCCGACCTGCATCTCGGTCACGAAAACTGCATCCGCCTTTGCAATCGGCCCTTTTCCAGTATCGAGGAGATGGACGAAACTCTCATCGAAAACTGGAACCACAAGGTCACAGGGAAGGATACTGTCTATATCCTCGGCGACCTGATCTACCGCAGCCAAAAGCCGCCGGAGGAATACCTGCGGCGGCTGCGGGGGAAGAAACATCTCATCCTTGGGAATCATGACAGGGGATGGATCAGGAGTTGTCAGACAGAACGATTCTTTGAAAGCGTCAATAACCTGCTGTATGTCGCAGACGGGAAGCGGCAGTACACACTTTGTCACTACCCCATGATGTCTTGGCCTCACATCATGCGCTGCTACATGGTCTTTGGCCACATCCACGGCAATACCGACGCGGATTACTGGCCGCTCATCCAGGCAAACGAGAGAATGCTGAATGCCGGAGTGGATGTCAATCACTTCGAGCCGGTCACCTTTGAGGAGATGGAG
>CAKWRB010000217.1 GCA_934845495.1 uncultured bacterium | reverse complement strand
ACACACAACCACTGAAACTGCCCCCAGCTTGAGGGTATAGCCTCCATAAAAGAAGTAAGCCATCATGTAGAGCGGTGCCAGCGCTATGACCATGTCTCCCATCACTGTGAAATTGGATTCATGGCTTCGCACATGCGGAGGGCGACTGTGAATCAGATTCATACATGCACCTCCTCGCACTGCTCTTTTTCCAGTTTCTTATTCATATACTGCTCCAGTTCCATTTTGCCCCGGGTGATTTCTGATGCGATTTTGAGCTTGGCCGGACAGACATAACTGCAAGTACCGCAGCCAATGCACAGGTCGATATCAAAATCTTTAAGCATAGAATAGCGCCCTGCCTGCACAAACTTATAGAGATAATGGGGCGAAAGCCCCACTGGACAGACATCATTGCACTTGCCGCAGCCGATGCAGGTATAGTTGTAGTCCTTGAACACTTCCCGCATAGCCAAGATTCCCCGAGTTTGGGCTGTAACGCGGGTACTGTCCAGATCGGTGATCGTTACACCGCGCATGGATCCACCCACTACAACGCGGGAGGTTTCATCAGATAGACCAAACTGGCGCAGGATCTCCCCCACCGTTTTATCCAGTGAAACCTCCAGGTTGACCGAGGCCGTTACCCCGTCCCCTGCCACAGTCACAAAGACTGTTGTCTGTGCAATCTTTTCATCCACTGCCCGTGCCAGATGAATCAGCGCGCAGGCTCCAAACACCAGTGCCTGATCCTCTCGGTGTTTTTGAATCAGCGAGTTATCTGCTGGGTATCCGGCACCTACACGGTCCACCGGAATCCCTCCCAATTCCTCGCCAATCACCACCGGGGAATCCCCCAGTTCCTTATAGATTTCGATTCGGGCACTTTCAGCGCCGACCGCTTCTTTTACCAGCTCGATTCCTCGAACCAGCTGCTCGGTCATTTCCAGTGCCGGAGCAAGCTGGCTGGAGATGTAAGGCTCATCGTCCAGAGCATCTGCAATGATAACCTTACAGCCACTGCTCAGCGCACGGTCGAGCAGCAGGTAGAGCGGCCGTCCCGTATTTTCATCAATGATTCCTGCCTTTCGGGCTATTGTGGAGAGGTCGTCCCCCTCCTGGAGATCATCAATTGGAACATTCTCCATTGTTCTGGAACAAATGCGCTGGATCCCTCCGGACAAAGCCGGCTCTTTATTCTGTTCCAGCACAATTCCCTGACGGGCCAGCTGGATATCACTGTACCATCGGTATGAAAACCGCTGCCCTGCAAACCGCGCAAGCAGTCGGTTGGAAAAATCAGGCATTTATTTTCTCCCTTATACGTATTACATTTCTCAACTGAAGGTGATGGATAGTATGACAATCAAAAAACTCTCTTCCGATAAAGTCCGCATCACATTGAACCAGGAAGAGTTGGCTGCCTTTGACATTGAATGGGATCGATTCGGACCGGATGATGAGCCAACCCAGGAGCTTCTGCTGCAGCTCCTGGACAGCGCCTGGGAAAGCACCGGTTTTTGTCCGGAGGATGGGCAGCTCTATATCGAGGCCCTGCCGAATGCAGAGGGCTGCGTTCTGATCCTTTCAAAAAGTCATGAGAACGACTCCGACAAGAGCCTTTGCGCCCCGGTTGTCTTCCAATTCCGTCAAATACAGGATCTCCTATCTGGTGCCAAACAGCTATTTCACCACTATTCGCACCGGATTCTTCATAGTTCCCTGTATCGATGTGCCGATGGCTGTCTCCTGCTGATCCGTCCATTGGATCAGATCAGTCAGGAGAGTGCCCTGCTGCTGGCAGAATACGGGACCCTTTTGGCTCGTGGAGAACTGGCAAGCGCCATAATTCAGGAGCATTGCACTCCACTGATACGCAATGACGCCCTGGAGCGCCTTTGCGAGCTATAATGACAATGCTTATTCCCCAGCTGCCTCCCGGATTACCCGAATGGCAGCGGCATAGTCGCTTTTTCCGTAAACAGCCGAACCAGCAACCAGCACTTCAGCTCCATGCTTAGCTGCGGTGCCGGCGGTCTCAGCATTGATGCCTCCGTCCACCTCGATCAGGAAGTCAAGGCCCTTCTCCTGACGGTATGCCGCCGCCTGCGCCACTTTCTCAGCCATCTCCGGCATGAACTTCTGCCCGCCGAATCCGGGGTAAATGG
>CAKWRB010000216.1 GCA_934845495.1 uncultured bacterium | reverse complement strand
GGTCAGCGCCAAGCCGGAACTGCTCGGCACCGTCCAGAAGCCCAACATCATCGCCATCATGAACGAGTCCTGGGCCGACTACGAACACTTTGATTCGGTGCAGTTCAGCGAAAGCCTCACCGACCACATCGAGGCCAGCGGCGCCCTGTTCGGCCATGCATACGCCTCGGTGTTCGGGGCCGGCACCAGCGCCAGCGAGTTTGAGTTCCTCACCGGAAACTCGATGGCCTTCCTCCCCTCGGGCAGTATCCCCTACCAGCAGTACCTCACCGATGGCAGCGAATCGCTGGCCAGCATCCTGTCCGGCTATGGATACGACTGCCTGGCCATCCACCCCGGCGAGCGCACCTCCTGGCAGCGGAACCTGGCCTATCCCAAGCTGGGGTTCGATGCCTTCAAGTGTGCGGAAGATCTGGCCGTACCGGTGACCACCGAACACGGCTACATCAGCGATGCCACCTCCTTCGAGCAGATCCTCTGGGAGTTTGAGCAGAAGGAGCCGGGCCAGCCCCTGTTCCTGTTCAATGTCACCATCCAGAACCACGGAAGTTACACCGACCCCGACTACCCGGCTGAGGTGACGGTGACCGATTTTCCCGGGGAGTTTCCCAAGGCGGAGCAGTACCTGACCCTGGCCAACAAGTCGGATGAGGCCTTCCAGATGCTGGTGGATTATTTCAGCGAATATGAGGAACCCACCATCATCCTTATGTTCGGCGACCATCAGCCCTCGGTGGAACAGGAATTTCTGGACCTGGTCTACAATGTGGGGGAGGACGGTACAAGCATGGAGGAGTATATGCGCAAGTACGAGGTCCCCTACCTCATCTGGGCCAACTACGACCTGCCTGCGATGAAACTGCCCACCACCAGCCTGAACTTTCTGGGGCAGCAGCTGCTGCGGCTGGCCGGAATTCCGGCCACCGGCTACGGCCAGTTCCTCTGGGGGGTGCAGAACACCCTGCCGGCCATCTGCTTCCCCGGCTATACCGATGCCGAAGGCAATGCATACAGCCACCTGGAACACAACGACTTCACCGCCCTGATCGAGGGCTACCGTGTCTTCCAATACAACAACCTCTTTGGCGGGGAGAACCGGCTGAACTCCCTCTACGACCCAGAACCGGCAGCCGAAGGCGCTGCCTGAATACAAAAACATGATGCAGAAAGCCGCCCGGCACCGTTGGGCGGTTTTCTTTATACCAGCGAAAAAAAGCAGCCGCAGGGCTTAGGGCCCCATGGCTGCCGACAGGAGGTAAAGTAGATCGCAAACGCATTGTCACAGGAGTTTTTGCCGCATGGCAAGGAGGAGTTTCTTTTCCCGGCGGGAGACCTGCACCTGGGTCATGCCCAGCTGCTGGGCCGTCTGGGTCTGGGTCTTGTCCATAAAATAGCGCAGGACGATGAGCTGGCGGTCCCGGGGTTCCAGTTCTCCTAAAATCTGCCGCAGGGCCATTCGCTCGGAAAGGCTTTCCTCCGGGGACTGCACCGGCAGATCGATCTGGGTCTCCCCCTCTTCGGAGGAGACGGTCAGTGAGAGGGGCGGCGCCGATACGCTCAGGGCCTCGGCCACCTCCTCCCGGGTGAGCTCCAGCTCCTGAGCCAGCTCCTCCAGGGTGGGATCCCGGCCGATCCGCACCGCCAGCTGTTCCCGTCCCCGCACCACCCGCAGCGACAGCTCCTTGAGCGAACGGCTCACCTTGACGGTGCCGCCGTCCCGGAACAGCCGGCGCATCTCGCCAAGGATCACCGGGACTGCATAGGTGGAAAACCGCACACCCCGGGAAAAATCGAAGGCATCGCAGGCCTTGACCAGCCCCATGCACCCGGCCTGGAACAGATCGTCGTACTCGATGCCCCGACCCTTGAAGCGGTGGGCGCAGGAGTGGACCAGCCCCAGGTTCTGTTCGATCATCTGCTGGCGGTCCTGGGCGGACTCACTCAGCCCGGTCATTCCGATCCCCTCTGCTTTCGATCCTCCTCTCCAGTGTGACGGTGGTACCCTTCCCCACCTGGGAGCGCACCCGCACCTTGTCCATCAGGCTCTGCATCACAGCAAAGCCCAGGCCGGCCCGATCCTCTCCGCCAGTGGTGAAGAGCGGCTCCATGGCCTGATCCACATCGGGGATCCCACACCCCTTATCCCGGATGCGGATGACCACCTTGCCCC
>CAKWRB010000215.1 GCA_934845495.1 uncultured bacterium | reverse complement strand
CTCGGCACCGATGCCGCTGGGCTGAATGAATATGCCCGGAACTACAAGCAGATCTATCCCATTGCCGCACGCTGCGGTGTCTTTGCCAAAAGTGACCTGCAGCCCCTCATCAATGAGGGCGCTGCCAAGGAGGACCTGGCGGTTTCCATCTTCCAGGCGGTGGTGAACCAGACCATCAGCGGCCTGGCCCAGGGCCGTCCTATCCGGGGCAATGTGGCCTTTCTGGGCGGCCCGCTCCACTTCATGCCGGAGCTGCGCAAGGCCTTTGTCCGCACGCTGAAGCTCACCCCGGAGCAGACCATTGTGCCGGAAAATTCCCATCTGTTTGCCGCGATGGGCTGTGTGCAGTATGCCGATGCCAACCTGCCGGAGCAGATGACTGCCTATCCGCTGGAGCAGCTCTCGGAAATGTTGGAACAGGGCATTCACCTGGAGGCGGAGATCAAGCGCCTGCCGCCGCTGTTCCAGAGCGAGGAAGAGTATGCGGAGTTTGTGGAGCGCCATGCCTACTACAAGATCAAGCGGGCCGACCTTGCCACCGCCAGCGGCAAGTGCTATCTGGGCATCGATGCCGGTTCTACCACCACCAAGCTGGCACTGATCAACGCCCACGGCGACCTGCTCTGGTCCTTTTACGAGAGCAATGTGGGCAGCCCGCTCAACACGGTCATCAAGGCGATGGCACGGCTGCAGCAGCAGATGCCTGCGGACCTCAAGATCACCTATGCCTGCTCCACCGGCTACGGGGAACAGCTCCTCAAGGAGGCCCTGGGCCTGGACGAGGGCGTGGTGGAGACCATTGCCCATACGGCAGCGGCGCTCTTCTTTGACCACCAGGTGGACTGCGTGCTGGACATCGGCGGCCAGGATATGAAGTGCATCAAGATCAAGGACAGTGTGGTGGACAGCATCACCCTGAACGAGGCCTGTTCCTCGGGCTGCGGCTCCTTCCTGGAGAGCTTTGCCAACTCCCTGGGGCTGTCGGCAGAACAGTTTGCCGAGACGGCGCTCTTTGCCCCGTCCCCGGTGGATCTGGGCACCCGCTGCACCGTCTTTATGAATTCCAATGTCAAGCAGGCCCAGAAGGAGGGTGCCAGCCTGGGGGATATCTCCGCTGGCCTCTCCTATTCGGTGGTCAAAAACGCCCTTTACAAGGTGCTCAAGTGCAACACACCCCAGGAGCTGGGTGAGCACATTGTGGTACAGGGCGGCACCTTTTATAACAATGCCGTGTTGCGCTGTTTTGAAAATATTCTCGGCGCCAGTGTTATCCGCCCGGATATTGCCGGCATCATGGGTGCATTCGGCGCAGCCCTCATCGCAATGGACCGCTGCCACGGGCGGCAGAGCAGTATGCTCTCGATGGAGGAGATCCAGAAGCTCACCTGGGATACCCGGCTGGTGCACTGCGGCCGCTGCGAAAACAACTGTCAGCTTACCGTGAGCATCTTCCCGAACGGGCGGCGGTTCATCACCGGTAACCGGTGCGAAAAGGGGCTGGGGGAGACCCATGTGGAAAACGGCACCCCCAACCTGATGAAATACAAGTTCCAGCGGATCTTCGACTACGAGCCGCTGGCAGAATCGGAGGCTCCCCGGGGTGTTCTGGGGATTCCCCGGGTGCTCAATCTGTACGAGGACTATCCCTTCTGGGCCACCTTCCTGCGGGAGCTGGGCTTTGCCGTGCAGCTCTCCCCCCAGAGCAGCAAGGCCATCTACGAGATGGGCATGGAGACCATTCCCAGCGAATCGGAGTGCTACCCCGCTAAGCTGAGCCACGGCCATGTGGAGCGGCTCATCGCCCACGGTGTGACCCGGATCTTCTACCCCTGTGTCTACTACGAGCGCAAGGAGGACGAGGGCGCCCAGAACCACTTTAACTGCCCGATGGTCATGTCCTACCCCGAAAACCTCAAGAACAACATCGAGGAACTGTGGAAGGGCACCGTGAAGATGTACAGCCCCTTTGTGGCCTTTACAGACGAAAAGACCATTACCGAGCGCCTGAAAAAAGTGATGGCGGAGGAGTTCGGTGTGCCGGAGCAGGAGACTGCATCGGCCGCCGCCAAGGCCTGGGCAGAACAGCTGCGCGCCAAGGAGGACATCCGCCGGGAGGGTGAACGGGTGCTGGAGTGGGTGAATGCCGACCCCGATCGCCACGGCATCGTGCTGGCGGGCCGGCCCTACCAC
>CAKWRB010000214.1 GCA_934845495.1 uncultured bacterium | reverse complement strand
GAGCGAGGGCGCGACCGGCAAGCCGTTTGCCCACTACTGGATGCACAACGGCTTTATCAATGTGGATAACCAGAAGATGAGCAAGTCGCTGGGCAACTTCTTCACCGTCCGTGATGTGGCCGAAAAGTTTGGCTATGAGCCCATCAAGTATCTGATGCTCTCCAGCCACTACCGCAGCCCCATCAACTACAGCTATGACATCATCACCCAGTGCATCGCTGCACTGCAGCGGCTACACAACTGCCGTGACCACATGGACTTCGCCCTGACTGTGGCTGTGGATGCAGCCGGTGAGGGCGATGCAGCCTTCATGAAGGAGATCGACCAGTGCGTGGAGAAGTTCGTTACCGTAATGGACGACGACCTGAACACCGCCGATGGTATCACCGCCCTGTTTGATATGGTGAAGATCATCAACACCTACCTCACCGAGTCCCGGAGCAAGGAGGCTGTGAACTATGCCATCCGCCGCTTCGATGAGCTGACCGATGTGCTCGGACTGCTCTACAACCGTGAGACCGAGGACCTGGATGCCGAGATCGAAGAGCTGATTGCCCAGCGCCAGGCAGCCCGTGCAGCAAAGAACTTTGCCGAGGCGGACCGCATCCGTGATGAACTCAAGGCCCGCGGCATCGAGCTGAAGGATACACCCCAGGGTGTGCAGTGGATCCGCTCCAAGTAAACTTCATCCGTCGGAAACCAACCAATTATAAAAACAGACCGTATCTGTTCCGCTCCCAAAGAGGAGCAGCAGATACGGTCTGTTGTTTTTGTTATGGGATTTTTAAGGCACCGTGTGTTCTGAACCAGTTCCTATTCCAACTTTACAGTCCTGTTGTTATCCCAGGCGGCGAAGCCCTTTGGGGTAGTGGTTCTTCACGGTGCCCTTGGAGGCCTTGCCCCAGCCCATCGGGAACCCATCCACTGTCACCAACACATAGCCGGAAAGCTCCGGGCTGCCGGAGATGGCTTCGCCCTTGAGGTAACTGAGGGCGCGGGGGTCGTCGGCGGTCAGGTCGAGGATCTGGCGGACAGCGTCGGGCCGCAGCGCCATAGCAAGGGCGTGGGCCGGTTCAAAGCGCCCTTTTTTGAGCTGTCCCAGGGTGAGCCCAGCCCGGATCACCCGCAGGCCGCTCAGATCCGGCAGGGTTTCCGGCAGCAGGCTCAGGGTATCTCCGGCAACCTCCAGCCGTCCGGAGATTGGCTCAGTCAAGGTCTGGCGGCAGAACTCCTCCCAGGTGGAGAGATCTGGCTTTTTCCCGGGCTTCCGGGCAGAGGAGACCGGTGCAGAGCGGCGGATGCCCTCCTCACCTCGCCGCACCAGCTTGGCGGCAAAGTGCCCTTCTCCGCAGAGCCGGTGGGGAAAGAGGCGCACCGCCTTTTCAATGCCGGGAGCGGCAGGGATATACCAGTCCGCCCGGGCAGGGACAAAGCCGGGGGCTTCGGGCAGGTCAGCCAGTTCCAGTTCCGGGTAGCGCTCCAGCAGCCGGGACAGGGTTCCCTCGTCCTCAGCAGGGGCAAAGGTGCAGGTGGAGTAGATCAGCCGGCCGCCGGGGGCAAGCATCTGCAGGGCGGCATCGAGGATCTCGTCCTGCCGGCTGGCGCAGAGGGCAACATTCTCCTCGCTCCACTCCTCCAGAGCCACCGGTTCTTTGCGGAACATTCCCTCGCCGGAACAGGGGGCATCCACAACGATGCAGTCAAAAAAGCTCGAGAACCGCTCGGCCAGCCGGTCCGGGGTCTCGTTCAATACAGCGGCGTTGCAAATTCCCATGCGCTCCACATTCCGGGAGAGGATCCTGGCGCGCTGGGGGTGGATCTCATTGGAGATGAGCAGGCACTGATCCCCGGCCAGCGAGGCCAGGTGGCTGGTTTTGCCGCCGGGTGCAGCACAGAGGTCCAGCACCCGTTCTCCGGGCTGTGGAGCGGCAATTTCAGCTACGGCCATCGCACTGGGCTCCTGAATGTAGTAGACCCCTGCATCATGCCAGGGGTGGAGGCCAGGCCGCAGTTCTCCGCTGTATCGGTGTCCGGTGGGGCACCATTCCACAGGGGAAGTGGGGAAGGGCAGCGTCAGTTCCGGCCCCGCTTTGAGCAGGTTCACCCGCAGTCCACGGGCAGCCGGCTGGTCATAACTGGCCAGGAAAGGTTCATATTCATCCCCGAGCATCTGCTGCATCCGGGTCAGGAAG
>CAKWRB010000213.1 GCA_934845495.1 uncultured bacterium | reverse complement strand
ATCAGGACAAATCCCCAATAGGAGGCCGCCATATGCAGCAGGCGTGCGAAGGACATCCCACCCCGGATATTCAAAAAAGCAAAGACATGGTTGGAAAGCCTAATCCCGCTGACCATGAGCCCGAGCATAGCAAGGAATACCAGTATATCCACAACCAACTGAAAAACGCGGGCCGGTGTATATCTGCCTTTGAAAAGGGTTTTGTACCAATTCCCGTTTAGGATATGATGCAGGATGAACAGAAGGAACATCCCTGCTCCCGCCCATTCGTGGGCGATGTCGCCCCAGAATTGGTATCCCATCAGGAACAGCAGGGCGAGCGTCATCAGAATATCCGTCATGATTTTGACAATCGCTTTTGGCTTCACGGCTTCTCCCTCCTTCCTCTCACAATCAATCCAGATTCAAGCCGCCGATCCAATCGGCTATATCTTGCCCGGCTCCCTCCACACGGCTGCCGGAGACATGGAGCCCCTCCAGAATCATGGCACCCGATGCACTGCCGGGGAGCTTATTCAGGCTGCGGCCAAATCCGCTGCCGCCGCTGGTGCAGAAAGGGACGAGTGTCTTTCCCGCCCAATCGTAGTCTTCCAGGAACGAATAGATCAGCATAGGAGCATCGCTCCACCAATCGGGATAGCCCACAAATACGACATCATAACTATCCCAATTTTCCACCCGGCTGGCCGGCGCCGGTCGTGCGTCATCCGCCTGTTCCTGCTGTGCAATGTCGAGGAGTTCGTTATAATCGTCCGTATATGGGATGGCAGGGGCAATTTCAAACAGGTCTCCGCCAGTTTCGGCTTGAATCATCTGCGCCATCCGCTCCGTATTACCCGACCAGGAAAAGTACGCGATCAGTATTCCGCCGGTTTCGACCGTCGGTTCCGTTGTTTCCTCGGGCATTTCAGAATCAGAAGGCGCTTCGGAAGCGGGTGCCTCAGAGGTCTGCACAGACGGCTCGGAAGACTGAGCAGAAGGTTCGGAAGAACCACTGTCACTCGAAGAGGAAGTTCCTCCGCTGCAGGCAGAGAGGGAGAAAACCAATAACATGGATAACAGGAGAGCTACAATCTTTTTCATCAAAAATCATCCCTTCCTTCTTTTCTTAATGGATAGCAAATCGATTGCTTCCCTAACGGCTTTCTTTTGAAATCAGTGGGTTCCACTGGTTCCCTCCGTTTTTATTCCCTAAAAGTTTTCTGTCCGCTATCACTCTGCAGCGGCAATGGTGATGGTTCCGGACATCTGTTCGACCAGCTCTCCGCCGGAAACAACCTGCCCAAGCTCATACAGGGAGGAATTTTCGTTGTAGTCGCCATAGAACATCACCACGTCTCCCCATGGGGCGTAGTAAGCCAGCGTCCCGGCGCCAGACTGCGCCAGCGGGGAATCGCTGATATCCAGCTCCTGCGGCGGGTAAAAGATCTTCTCGTTGGTGCTGAAATCCTCCACCTCTATGGTGATGGGAAGCTGCTCATAGAGAGAAGAAGCGGCTGTCCCGTCATTGAGCTCGTAGATAACGGTATTTTCTCCGAACTGTACCGTGATCCGCCGCACAGTGTTTTCTTGCGCTTCTCCCTCCGGCAATACAGAATGCGTTTCATCCGCAGATGATGGTCCGGTCGATGCAGCCGATCCCGATTGTTCGGTGGAAGGACTCTGCTCTGTAGAAGATGGTTGCTCCGTTTGAGGAGAAAATGGTTCGTTTGTTGCCGCTGACTTCTGTCCGCCGGTTCCGCAGGCGGACAGGGCAAAAGCCATCAGCCCCCAAAGCAGTGCATATAAAAACTTTTTCATTTCGAAAACCTCCTGCCGTCAATAGCCAAGCTCCGCCACCCAGTTCCGGATATCGCTCTGGGAGGAGGAGGCTTCCTCTTCGTAGCAATCGAAGATGTTATCTGAAATTACCGCGTCCGGCGCAGCCTCGGTGATGATCTCCACGCTTCTGGCCAAGCCGCCGGTGCCGTGCGAGCAGAACAGGTATACTTGCTTGCCGGAAAGATCGTTCTGCTCCAGGAAGGTCAGCAGCGCCATTGGCACGCCGTACCACCAGTTGGGATAGCCCAAAAAAATCGTGTCATACTGATCGAGGTTTTCTACGCTTTCCGTGAGCTCCGGACGGGCATCGTCGCCCCGCTCCTGATTGGCCCGATCCAGGCATTCATCCCAATCACTGGGATACGGGTCGGTCACCCTAATAG
>CAKWRB010000212.1 GCA_934845495.1 uncultured bacterium | reverse complement strand
AGCCAGAGGAGCTCGGTTTTGATGCCGTTACGGTGCAGCGCACCCTCCACCTCATGCAGAGCGGTGTAGGTGCAGCCATATTCATTGGGGCTGCCATTGATCAGAAGAACTTTTCCCATTGCGTTCACTTCTCCTTTTTGCTGAATAAAAACAGCCCGAACACCGTGTGCCGGCATTCGGACTGCTTTGATCGTTCTGTGTGATCCTGTATGGTCCGGAATACTCCGGCAGCCGGCTTACAGATTGTCCAGATAGTCGTTCAGCTCTCCGAGCACCTTATCCGGATTCATGCCATGCACGGCGCAGGCCTCGCCCAGGCTCTCCCGGGCAGAAGCCGGGCAGCCAACGCAGCCCATGCCGTTCTGCATCAGGATGCGGGCCATGCCCATATCCATCTTGAGGATATCGCCGATCAGTGTATCTTTGGTAATACGCATCTGTATCTTCCTTTCCATTCCTTGTCCGCCAAGGCGGAGCTGTGGGTCCAGGGACAGTCTGCCCTGTTTTCTCTACTGTAATACAAGTCTGCCCGGATTTTCTGTGAGCAGGGTCACATTAAACCGGTCAGTCCTGCTCCCGGAAGACGATCTCCCCGGTGGCGGCGTCCATCGATTCGATGATGGCCAGCGATTCCACCCGGTAGCCCTCCTGGCGGAGCTTGTCGCCGCCCTTCTGGAAGCCCTTTTCCACCGCGATTCCCAGGCCCTCCACAGTGGCGCCAGCCTGGTGCGCCAGATCGATGAGGCCCTCCATGGCACAACCGTTTGCCAGGAAGTCGTCGATGATAAGAAGGTGATCCTCCGGGCCGAGGTACTCCCGGGAGACGATGACATTGTTATCGTTGTTGTGGGTATAGGAGTGGATCACGGTGTGGTAAACATCATCTGCGATGTTGGAGCTGCGGCTCTTCTTGGCAAAGACCACTGGCACACCGAAGTGCAGACCGGCAATGATGGCAATGCCAATGCCGCTGGCCTCGATGGTGAGGATCTTGTTGATGGGGGAATCTGCGTAGAGACGCTTGAATTCGGCGCCCATCTTGTCAAAGAACATCACATCCATCTGATGATTGATGAAGCTATCCACCTTGAGGACACTTCCCGATTTTACAATGCCTTCCTCGCGGATCCGCTCTTCCAACAGCTTCATGACTGATACAACCTCTCTCTCCATGCAGTGCGGTTTTGTTTTCTTAGACAACAAAAAGCCCGGCAAGGGCTTGTTCCCTGCAGGCAATCTGCTCTTGCCAAGCCAGAAAACCTCCAGCCCGGCACCGTTTCGTATTGCGAAAATTGTAAACTATTTTTGAATTTATTGCAAGAGTTTTTTACATTTCTCCGCAAAAAGAAGAAGATTGTGCTATAATGGCTCGTGCTCTGGGGAGAGATCCAATAAAAACAGGGCATTTTTTGAGATTTGTCCGAAAATGTGCTATAATAGCCCCGACCCAAAGCCGGTTGGACGGCACAATTTTTCGGATCCTATAATTTATTCTGGAGTTGTTGTAATTTTGGAACAAAATGATATGCAGTTCGCCCGGATCTGGCGCCGGGCCAAATGGATCGGCCGGGGCGTGCTGTTCTTCACCCCGCTGACCTCGTTTTATATGATGCAGTTTGTGTTCGGAAGTATGCCCTGGGAACTGAGCCTGGGGGTAACGATGGCCAACTACATCTGCATCGGTGCGATCTTCTTCCTGCTCACCGCCCTGACCAACCGTCTGCTGCTCTGCAGCCTGATCGTGCATCTGGCCTGCATTGCCTGGGGGGTTGCCAACTACTTTGTCACCCTCTACCGGGGACTGCCGGTCCTGCCCTGGGACTTCACCGCCCTGCGCACCGCCGTGGCCGTGGCTGGCAGCTACGATTTCACCATCACCTGGGAAATGGCCGCCGCCCTGCTCCTCCTGGTGGGCCTTGCCGTGCTGATCCATCGGTCCATCCGTTCAGGCGGCCGCGGCTCGCTGCGGCAGAGTCTGCCGGCCCGGCTGGCCTGCCTGCTGGCGGCGATGCTCTGCTTCACGCCGATCCTCAATACCAGCACACTGGGGCGGTTCGGCGTCCACACCGATGTCTGGGATCAGGCAGGTTCCTACCGCACCTCCGGCGTGCTCACTGCCTTCCTGCGGAATTTCCAGTTCATGAAGGTGGAAGAACCCCAGAACGCCTCCCCGGATTACATCCAAAGCCTGATGGAGACGGTCAGCGCCAAGCCGGAACTGC
>CAKWRB010000211.1 GCA_934845495.1 uncultured bacterium | reverse complement strand
ACACAGATCACCTGATGTCCGGCTGACACTTCATGGAGTTTCCGGCCGATCTTCTGGGCAGCTCGTCCGCTGACCCCAGTATCGATCTCATCGAAGATCATTGTGCCAACATTATCCCGGTCCGAAAGTACATTTTTCATCGCCAGCATGATGCGGGACAGCTCACCGCCAGAGGCGATCTTGGCCAGTGGTTTTGGCTCCTCACCCACATTGGTGCTGACCTGCAGTTCAAAGTCATCCATTCCCATGGCAGACAGTGTTTTTTCCCGGAACACTGGAAGGAAACGAACTACGGACATATCCAGGAACTGCAGTTCCTCCTGAATCTTGGCAGTGAACTCCTCTGCAGCGGCTCTTCGGGCAGCCGACAGACTCCGTGCCAGCTCATAGCAGCGCGCAAACTGCTTGCTGCGCTCCTGTTCCAGCTGGGCCAGTTTCTCCTCCGAAAAGGTGATATCCTCCAGTTCCGACTTTGCCCGTTCCAGAAATTCCAGAATAGCCGGGATATCCGCACCATACTTGCGCTTGAGCAGGTTGATGGTATCCAAACGGGTTTCGATGTACTCGGCCCGCTCCGGATCATAGTCCATGTGATCCAAGGCATCCTGCACACTGGAGGCACAGTCCTCCAGCTCGTACTTATAGCTGCTCACGGCAGCAGCTATGGGAGCAAACTCCTCCATATACCGTCCCGCCTCTTCCAACTGGGCAGCAAGGGCTTCCATCTGCTCTACAATGCCGGTAGTTTCGCCGTTTTCATCTCCGCTGAGAAGGCCAAGGGCTGCCGCAAGGGCCTGTGTGATCCGCTCGGAATTGCGCAGGATCCGCCGCTGCGACACCAGTTCCTCCTCTTCTCCCAGTGTAAGATCTGCTTCGGTGATCTCGTTGATCTGGTAGATGAGCAGATCGGTCTTATGTGCTTTCTCCGCTTCGTCGGCTGAGAGTTCTCCAATCCGGTCATTGATCTCCCGAAGGCGGGTGAATTCGGTCTGATAGTCGCTCAGTGCCTGGCTAAGTCCACCGTACAGATCGATGTACCCCAGATGCTTTTCAGCAGAGAGAAGCTGCTGACTGTCGTGCTGCCCATGGACATTGATGAGCATGCCGGAGATGTTTTTCAGCATCGAAACAGTTGCCGGCTGTCCATTGATCTTGCACTGGGTCTTCCCGTCCTGGTGCAGGGTGCGCATGATCAGCAGGCTGTCGCCGGCCTCGATTTCGTAGCCAAGATCCGCAAGGGTGTTCAGTACCCGGGGCGGAACCTCATCAAAGACTGCTGTGATGGAGGCTGAGCTCTCTCCCGTGCGGATCATATCCCGGGAAGTTCTCTCGCCCAACACAGCATTGATGGCATTGATCAAAATGGTTTTACCAGCACCGGTCTCACCGGTAAAGACATTGAATCCATGCGAAAAGTTGATATCTGCCTCTTTGATTACGGCAATATTCTTGATATATAGCTGGGAAAGCATACCGTCCCTCCCTTATTTCCGGCCAATTTTGTGGAGCTGGTCCACAAATTCTGCAGCCTGTTCCTCATTGCGCATCAGCACAAAAATCGTATCATCACCGGACAGGGTCCCTACGATTCCCTTCCAGTGCAGCTGATCCATAAAGGCGCAGACAGCATTTGCCATACCGGTTTTGCATTTGATTACCACAATGTTATTGGCATAGTCGATGTGCAGCAGCGACTGCACAAAAATGCTGCGAAATCCCTCCATATCACCGGACTGCCAGTTTTGTGTGGGTCTGGCATATATGTAGCGTCCGTCCGCACTCTGCACCTTGATCAGGCGAAGTTCCTTGATGTCACGGGAAACGGTAGCCTGCGTCACACGGAACCCTGCATCGGACAGCATGGCCATCAGTTCCTCCTGTGTGGTTACAGCATTATCTGAAATCAGTTCCAGAATCTTTCGATGTCGCTCGGCTTTCATGCAATCACGCCTTTCTCTCTATTTCAGCAGGTTCTGTTCCCGTAAGTTTTTTCCCAAGAGTTTGATAAAAACTGCTCGCACTGAGCTGAATAAATTTGGATTTTCTGCTATCCGCCGAAATCTCCAGCCTGGTCCCCTCCACCATGGGGCAGATGGTGATTCCATCCACTGCAACCCCTGCATCGGGCGGTGTGTTCCGGGTAATGAGACGCACCTCCAGCGGAACATCCGGGCCAAGCACCACACTGCGGTCTGCCAGAGAATGGGGACAGATGGGTGTGACG
>CAKWRB010000210.1 GCA_934845495.1 uncultured bacterium | reverse complement strand
GAACAGACCAAACGAGCCCTGGCAGATGGGCTGAAACTGGCGCTGAACAGCCAGGAGTTCGATCGGATCACAGTGGCGGATATCACCGACTGCAGCGAGGTGAGCCGGAACACATTTTATTACCACTTCCGGGATAAGCAGGAGCTGGTCGATTGGATCTTTCACACTGATCTTGGGCCGGTTCTCCGGAATGGACACCCGGGTCGCACCTGGAATGAAGCGCTCACCGAACTGCTGGAGCGCCTGCAGCGCAGCCGGGCCTTTTATGCAGGGATCCTGCGCAACCAGGGCCAGGACCGCTTCAGCAGCTGCCTGTTCGGGGACTGCTATGAGATGGTGTGCGCCCTGCTGGCGCAGTACTCCGGGAATCTGACCCAGACAGAGCAGGAGATGGCCGGACGGTTCTACACCCGTGCGGTCATCGGTCTTGCCATGGACTGGGTCCGGGGCGACATCCAGGCCGAGCCGGCGGAGATTGTCACCATGCTGCAAAAGCTCGTCCACCAGCACTGAGTAAAAAAACTCCCATCCCAGAAGCGGGTGGGAGTTTTTTGTGTATAGAACATGCCCTTCCTGCCCACACTGATGGGTGAAAGGGAGGGAGAGTCCATGAATTTTGAAACAAGCAGGACCTGGGCCAATCTGATGAGCGCCTTTGCCGGGGAAAGCCAGGCCCGCACCCGGTACGAAGCCTATGCCCAGAAGGCCGCCGAACAGGGGCAGGAGCAGATCGCCGCCATTTTCCGGGCCACAGCTGCCAACGAGTATGCCCATGCCCTGCTCTGGCTGGAGGCACTGCACGGCGGCACATTGCCGGATACCCTGCGGAACCTGCAGGACGCGGCCCAGGGGGAGCATTTCGAGTGGAGCAGTATGTACCGGGAGTATGCCCAAACCGCCCGGGAGGAGGGCTACCCCCGTCTGGCTGCCGCCTTTGAGCTGACCGCGGGTGTGGAGGCAGAGCATGAGGCCCGGTACCGGAACCTGATCGAACACCTGGAAGAGGGCACCCTGACCCGCCGGAGCGAAAAAACCGTCTGGATCTGCCGGTATTGCGGTTATATCCATGAGGGGGAAGCTGCCCCGGTACGCTGTCCCCTCTGCGGAAAACCCCAGGGGTACTTCGAAGTACACAGCCGGGCCGTTTGATCCGCATCATAGAAAGGTACAGAAAAAAACCGTCCGGAGCTGCCAATGTGAGCAGCCCCGGACGGTTTTTGTATTAAGGAGGAGAAAAATAGAAATAAGTCAATGAATTACTCGGTTTCCGCTTCGGCCCGTTCAATCTCGGCATTGCGTGCCTCGATGAAGTGAACCAGCGTATCCACAGCGCCATCGATGCCGAGGCAGTCGGTGCGCAGAGCCAGGTGATAGTTTTCGGCCCGGCCCCACTTCATGCCGGTGTAGTAGTTGTAGTAATTGGCACGGCGCTTATCGGTTTTGTTGATCAGTTCCACCACATTGTCGCTCTCCACGCCGTAGTCCTCTACAACGCGGCGCACCTTGCTCTCCATATCCGAGTGGATGAATACATTCAGCACATTGGGCATATTGCGAAGAACATAGTCGGCGCAGCGGCCCACGATCACGCACGGGCCCTTTTCCGCCACATTCTGAATGGTTTTGGACTGGGCGATGAACAGCTTGTCGTTGAGCGGCATATCGTACAGACCCATGGTGTTTCCGTACATGGACAGCGAATAGAGCAGGCTGTTGGTGATGTTGCGGTCATTCTTTTCAAAGAGATGCTCTGCAAAGCCGCTCTCCTCGGCAGCAAGTGTAATCAGTTCCTTATCGTAGAAGGGAATCCCCAACCGCTCTGCCAGCTTCTGACCGATGAGTCGTCCGCCCGAACCGTACTGACGGCTGATGGTGATGATGGTGTTGTTTTTCATAAACAGCCCTTCTTTCTTATATCGATATCCGGAAAACGGACGATGGATCAAAGAGTTCCGATTCCCTTTGTTCAGCTTCATTATAGCACAGTGGTTGGAAGAAATCAATAAAAAATATATATTTTTATATTCCTATTATTACAAAATAAACGAAGCCAACTTATAAAATGGTATAAGTTGCTGGATTTGGAAGAAATAAGGGGGAGAGAAGGCGGGAAAGCGCATATTCTTTCCAATCCCAGGATACACATGGGGACAGGAGGGATAGCATGATTACCATTTCACTGCGTATGGACAAAAAACGGGTGGCAGCTCTGCTGTTGGCCCTGGGGCTGATC
>CAKWRB010000209.1 GCA_934845495.1 uncultured bacterium | reverse complement strand
ATCAAGCGGAGTTCCATTGATTTTACCAACCTGGAGGTGCAGGAGGGCGATGAGCCCATTGTGCCCTTCTCCTTTGAAACCGACCCGACCGGCCTTGTGAACCGGGAGGTGTGCCATGTGACCTATACCAACGAGCGCACCCATCAGGTGATTCGGGAAAATCTGCACTATTCTCCGCTGTACAGCGGCAAGATCGAGGGTGTAGGCCCCCGGTACTGCCCCAGCATCGAGGATAAGGTGGTAAAATTTGCCGATAAATCCCGGCATCAGATCTTCATCGAACCCATGGGAGAAAATACCGAGGAGATGTATATCCAGGGTATGTCCTCCTCTTTGCCGGAACCGGTGCAGATCGCCCTTTACCACACCGTAGAAGGGCTGGAACACGCCGAGTTCATGCGCAATGCCTATGCCATCGAATACGACTGCATCGACCCGCTGGACCTGCGTCCCACCCTGGAATTCATGTCGGTGAAGGGACTGTATGGCGCTGGGCAGTTCAATGGCACCTCCGGCTATGAGGAAGCTGCTGCCCAGGGACTGGTGGCTGGCATCAATGCAGCCCGGGCCGTTCAGGGGAAAGAGGAAATCATTCTGCCCCGATCGGAATCCTACATCGGCACCCTCATTGATGACTTGGTCACCAAGGGGTGCAGTGACCCCTACCGTATGATGACCAGCCGGTCGGAATACCGGTTGCTGCTGCGGCAGGACAATGCCGATACCCGCCTGACTCCACTGGGGCATGAGGTGGGGCTCATCAGTGAAGAACGATACAGGAAATTTTTGGAAAGTTGCGCCCTGCGGGATCGGGAAATCGCTCGGGTGAAGGCATTGACTCTGGCGCCCTCCGAGGCACTTAATGCCTATCTTGTTTCACGTGAAACGGCACCGCTCACCACCGGTGCCAAACTGGCTGACCTGATCCGGCGGCCCCAGCTGGGCTATCGGGAACTGGCAGCCTTTGACCCGGAGCGTCCAGAACTGCCGGACCGCATTGCGGAACAGGTGGAAACCGAAATCAAGTATGAAGGGTACATCAAAAAACAGCTGGATCAGGTGGAGCGGATGCGCAAACTGGAACAGACCCAGCTGGACGAGGACCTGGATTACAGCACCATTACAGGACTGCGGCTGGAGGCCAGAGAAAAACTCAGCCGGGTGCGTCCGCACAATCTGGGACAGGCGTCCCGGATTTCCGGTGTAAGTCCGGCGGATATTTCGGTCCTGATCATCTATCTGGAACAACAGGGGAGGCAGCAGGCATGATCGATCGAGTGCGTTTTGAAGCACTGGCTGCGGCAGAGGGCTTTGCTCTGACCGAACAGCAGTTGGAACAGTTTGACCAGTATGCAGAATTTCTGGTGGAATACAATGAAAAGGTGAACCTGACCGCCATCACCGACCCGGAAGGGATTGAAATCAAGCACTTCCTGGACAGTTTGCTGCTGCTCAAGGCAGTAAAGCTGGGAGAGGGGGCTTCGGTGATCGATGTGGGCACCGGTGCAGGGTTCCCCTCGGTACCGGCGAAAATCGTCCGGGAGGATTTGCAGCTCACCCTGCTGGATGGGCTGAACAAGCGCATCGTCTTTCTGGAGGAGCTGAGCCGTCGGCTGGGACAGCAGAACACTGCCCTGCATGGACGGGCAGAGGAAGCAGCCCGGGGCGAGCTGCGGGAACAGTTTGATCTTGCCACTGCCCGTGCGGTGGCAGATCTTCGGGTGCTGGCAGAATACTGCCTGCCCTTTGTCAAGGTAGGGGGAGTGTTTGCTGCCCTTAAGGGTCCGGACGGCCCGGCAGAAGTGGAAGCTGCCAAAAAGGCCATCTCGATGCTGGGCGGCAAGGTGGAGACTGTAAAATCCTTCACCTTGCCCGGACAGCAGGCCCGTACCGTGGCAGTGATTCGCAAAGTACAGCCCACCCCAGCCAAATACCCCCGACATGGAGGAAAGATCTCTAAGCAGCCGCTCTAAGCCTCCGGCTTAGAGCGTTACCGGCTTCCTGCGGAAGCCGCCGCTGCGGCGGAATGGTTCTCCGCTATCGCTCTAAACCATTCCTGTTCACCCCCTTTAGCAGAACTCGGCAGATGTGGCCTACGGCCACAGCGGCTTGCGATGCAAGCCGTCGCCTGCGGGCGGGAATTCCCGTTCGCTTCGCTCACTCAAATGTGGTAGGAACCTAACGGTTCCCCCACAAACGCCCCCTCCCTGACCATTTCCGCAAAGGTTTTCCGGGG
>CAKWRB010000208.1:1348-2250 GCA_934845495.1 uncultured bacterium | reverse complement strand
GCCCGGGTGTTCTCGTTTACCGCAGCCAGCGGCAGGGCGCCCTCCAAAATCCCCTGGGGGCAGAGGTACTTACAGAAGGTGGGATTGCCCATTCCCAGCACATTGACCATCAGGTTGGGCAGGAGAAAGACAAACACCACCAGCACCCCATATTTGAGCCAGGTGAGCGGCCGCAGCCGCCGGGTGGAAAACTTTTTGGGGAACGGGATCCGGTGCAGCAGGTCCTGGAACCAGCCGAATGGACAGAGAAATCCGCAGACCAGCCGTCCGCCCAGGCCGCCCACCACCATCAGAAAGCCCAGTACCAGCAGGGACAGGGCATAGTCCGGGGAACCGGCCAGGGCCTGCATGGCGCCAATGGGGCAGCTCCCCAGCGCACCGGGGCAGGAATAGCAGTTGAGCCCCGGCACACAGAACTGCTTGAGCGGGCCTTTGTAGATCTTCCCGTTCAGGAAGCCGGTAACATGGGCGTTGCTCAGCAGGGTCCAGAGCGCCTGGATCCCGAAGCGCTTGCGGCGCTGTTTGTTCAGTTTATCCAATGCCCACACACTCCAGACACAGATTGATGGATTTTACAAAATAGACTCCCAGTTCTCCCCGGGAAAGCCCCAGCGCCATCAGTCCGGCCCCGGTGAGCAGGATCGCCGCTGTAAGGATTCGGCTATCTTTCATCGATGCCCTCCTGTCATCAGATTGTATCAAGAAGTTCACGCTTGGCCTGCCACAGTTCCTGTGAAAGATCCACATAGTAGCGGTGCGGGAATTCAAAGCGCTTCATCTCATCCCAGAGGGTGTCCACCTGCTCCCGGCAGTACTGCTGGATTTCCGGCAGGGTCGGGCACTGGTAGACCAGTTTCCCCTGTTCAAACACCGGGCAGAGCAGCTTGCGGGCGGTATAGTTC
>CAKWRB010000208.1:0-1338 GCA_934845495.1 uncultured bacterium | reverse complement strand
GTTCTGGAGCTCCTGGCGCTTCCAGGTGGCAATGGGATCGAAGATGGTCAGCGGCTGCTTCTCATCGATTTCCTCGTCATGGAATGCGATGTAATCGGCAATGGCCTTGCCGGTATCGTTGGAGTAGAGCCGGTACAGGGTTTTGAAGCCGGGGTTGGTGATCTTTTCGATGCTTTCGCTCACCTTGATCTTGTTGGTGTACACGCCGTCGTGCTCCACCGCAGCCAGTTTGTATACCCCACCGACCACCGGCGACGTCCGGCTGGTGATGAGGTTTTCGCCCACGCCGAAGGAATCCACCTGGGCGCCCTGAGCCCACAGCTCGCCGATGATGTACTCGTCCAGCGAGTTACTGGCGACGATCGCCACGTCCGGATAACCGGCATCATCCAGCATTTTGCGCATCTTTTTGGAGAGATAGGCAATGTCGCCGCTGTCAATCCGCACACCTTTGGGACGGAAGCCCCGGGGAACGACCACCTCGTCAAAGACCTTGATGGCATTGGGCATACCGCTCTTGAGGACATTGTAGGTATCCACCAGCAGGGTGCAGTTGTCGGGGTAGATCTCCGCATAGGTCTTGAATGCCTCATACTCGCTGTCGAAGGTGAGTACCCAGCTGTGTGCCATGGTGCCCACAGCCGGTACGCCGAACAGCATATCCGATACGGTACAGGCTGTGGAGGTACAGCCGCCGATATAGGCAGCCCGTGCCCCGTAGATGGCTCCGTCATACCCCTGGGCCCGGCGGGAACCGAACTCCATTACAGCACGGCCACGGGCTGCCCGGGCGATCCGGTTGGCCTTGGTGGCGATGAGAGACTGATGGTTGATGGTGAGCAGCAGCATAGTCTCCAGCAGCTGCGCCTGAACCACCGATCCGCGAACGATCACGACCGGCTCGTTGGGGAAGATCGGTGTGCCCTCCGGCACAGCCCAGACATCGCACTCAAAGCGGAAGCTTGCAAGATAATCCAGAAACTCCTCGCTGAAGATTCCTCTGCTGCGCAGATAGTCGATATCCTCCTCATCGAACTCAAGATTCTTCATATAGTCGATGAGCTGCTCCAGGCCTGCAAAGATGGCAAAGCCGCCATTGTCCGGGATTTTTCGGAAAAACATATCGAATACCGCAACGGTATCCTTCTGGCCGCTCTGAAAATAGCCGTTCGCCATGGTCAGCTCATAGAAGTCGATGAGCATTGTCAGGTTGCGGGCTGCGAATTTTTTCTCCTTCATGTGGATCCCTCGATTCCCGTTTTCAGATATACAGACGGGAGGTCGTATGAAACGGCCTCCCGCCTGTGTAAACCTTGAGTTTATTATATCCACTGCACC
>CAKWRB010000207.1 GCA_934845495.1 uncultured bacterium | reverse complement strand
CTTCAATGCCCTGCTCAAGATCATGGAGGAGCCGCCGGCTCATGTAGTGTTCATTCTGGCCACTACTGAGGTACACAAGATTCCAGCGACCATTCTCTCCCGGTGCCAGCGGTTCGATTTCTACCGCATTCCCCGGGAAGCCATCGCCTCCCGGCTGGAGTACATCGCTGGACAGGAGGGCTTTACGGTCACCCGGGAGGCTGCCGAGCTGATAGCGGGCCTGTCGGACGGCGCACTGCGGGATGCCATCTCGCTGCTGGATCTCTGCTCCTCGTACAGCCGGGAGATCACCCGGGATACTGTGCTGGAGGCCTCCGGTACGGTGGGCACCGGCCACCTCTATGACCTGGCGGATGCCGCTGCGGATGGGGATACAGCCCGGGCCCTGGCTATTGCCGGGGAGCTGAACCGCCGCTCGATGGACGAGAGCCGCCTCTGTGAGCAGCTCATTGGCCACTACCGGGATCTGATGCTCACCCGGGCAGTGCAGGATCCCACCCCGCTGCTGGATACCCCTTCACTGGATCTTCCGCGGCTGCGGGTCCAGTCGGATCGCTATTCGATGGAGCGCATTCTGTATTCCATCGAGGTGCTGCAGGAGGCGCTGGGGCGGATGTCCCGGAGTGCCGAGCGCCGCACCGAGCTGGAGATGACGCTGATCAAACTCTGTGATCCCCGGCTCTCCACCCGGACCGATGCTCTGCTCAGCCGGATCGAAAAGCTGGAATCGGCACTACGGGCGGGTGCAGCTCTGCCGCAGGCTCCTGCCGCTGCCAGACCGGCGGTGCAGGAGGAGGCCGAACTCCCCGAGATCCCTGACTTTTCGGACAGCATCCCGGAGCAGGATTCCCCGGCTCCCAAGGAGCAGCCGGTTCCCAAGCCGGAGGCCGCCGCCCCAGAGGAGCAGAAGGTGCTCAACTGGCGGGAGGTGCTGGACCATCTGGAAAAGAAAAATCCGGCACTGGCTGGCGCGCTGGTGGGTTCATCAGCTTACCGAAAAGGCGGCTATGTCCTGATCGACTGCCGGGACGATTTCTTCCTCAAACTCATGCGGGAGAATGATTACGCCCGGGAGTGCATCAAGCAGGCCTTCCTGGAGGTCAATGGTACCCGGTGCAGCATCGGCCCCTATCGCCGGCCGGCCCAGGAACAGCCCAAACAGGAGGATCCGCTGGCAGCTTTTATCGAAACTCTTGACCTTCCACAGGAAAGGGTTCAAATAGACTAATTATGCAATGATACTTTTTGGAGGAATTTAACATGAAAGCAAGAGTCCCGAAGAATTTTGGCGGTATGCCCAACAATATGCAGAGCATGATCCAGCAGGCCCAGAAGATGCAGGAAGACATCACCAAGAAGCAGGCTGAGATCGATGAGATGGAGTTCAACGCTTCGGTTGGCGGCGGCGCCGTGGAAGTGGTTATGAGCGGTAAGAAGGAGCTCAAGGCCATCACCATCAAGCCGGAAGTAGTAGACCCCGAGGATGTGGAGATGCTGCAGGATCTGGTAATCAGCGCTGTAAACGAGGCTCTGCGCAATGTAGAGGCCAAAACCGCTGAGGAGATGGACAAGGTTACCGGCGGCCTGAACATTCCCGGCCTGGTATAAGGGGCACAGCCAATGGCATATCAGGTAGCACCGCTTCAGAAGCTGATCGAGCACTTTGAGCGCCTGCCCGGCATCGGACGCAAATCCGCCCAGCGGCTGGCTTTTCATGTCCTCAATATGCCCAAGGAGCGTGCGGAGGACTTTGCCCGCTGCATTCTGGAAGCCCGTGAGAAGATCCACAAGTGTGCCGTCTGCCAGAGCCTGACCGATGAGGAACTCTGCCCCATCTGCCGGGACGAAAGCCGGGACCGCACCACCATCTGTGTGGTGGAAAACTCCCAGGATGTGCTGGCATTTGAACGCACTCGGGAGTACAAAGGGGTCTATCATGTGCTGGGCGGTCTGATCTCCCCGATGGATGGGATCGGCCCGGACCAGCTTGCCCTGAAGGAACTGCTGCGCCGAGTGGCAGAAGGTACGGTTCAGGAAGTGATCATGGCAACCAACCCCACCGTAGAAGGGGAGGCCACCGCCATGTACATTGCCCGACTGCTCAAGCCGATGGGGATCCGTGTAAGCCGCCTGGCTTACGGAATTCCGGTGGGCGGCAATCTGGAATATGCAGATGAAACCACACTGTTCCGTGCATTGCAGGGGCGCAGTGAGATCTGAGAGTTCATACGCTGCTGCGGCAGCAAAAAACCGGACAGTCGAACACACTGCTCCGGTTTTTTT
>CAKWRB010000206.1:1472-2303 GCA_934845495.1 uncultured bacterium | reverse complement strand
GTACGGGCTGACCGGTGTGGACCTTCCCGGTGAGGCCACCAGCATCATGCACAGCCGGGATACCATGATGAATGAGAACAAGGCCTCCCTTTCGTCGGCTTCCTTCGGACAGACCTTCAAGGTCACAGCCCTGCAGCTGATGACAGCGGTCAATGCCTCGGTCAACGGCGGTTATCTGATGCAGCCCTATGTGGTTTCGCAGGTGCTGGACGGCGACGGAAATGTTATCTCCAACACCGAGCCGGTGGTGGTGCGGCAGGTCATCTCGGAAGAGACTTCGGCTCTGGTCGCCTCCTATGCCGAGCAGGTCGTCAGCGGGTCCGGCGGTTCCGGTGCCCGTGCAGCGGTGCCAGGTTACCGCATCGGCGGCAAGACCGGTACCTCCCAGAAGCTGGACCAGGACGGCGATGACATCATCCTCTCTTTCTATGGCTTTGCCCCGGCGGACGACCCGGAGATCGCAGTGCTGGTCATGCTGGACGAACCCCAGAAGAACAACCAGTACGGTTCGGTCATTGCTGCACCGGTGGTGGGCAATATCCTGGCGGATATCCTGCCCTATCTGGGCTTTGAGCCCAACTACACCGAGGAGCAGCTCTCCTCGGCGGATATGGCAACCCCCTACCTCATCAACTACGGCCTGCAGGACGCCCAGACCAATCTGGTGCAGGCGGGCCTGCAGTATCGGGTGGTGGGCAACGGCACCGTGGTGGTGAACCAGACCCCCGGCGCAGCCATGCCCATTCCCGGCGGCGGCACCGTGGTGCTCTACACCGAGGAGGTCGAAAAGCAGACGGCAGCAGTGCCCTATGTCATCGGCAAGTCGGGCAA
>CAKWRB010000206.1:0-1462 GCA_934845495.1 uncultured bacterium | reverse complement strand
ATGATCCTCAACTCCGGTTTCAACATCAAGATTGAGGGTGAAAGCATCGAACACGAGGGTTGTGTGGCGGTGAGCCAGTCCATCGAGGCGGGCGAAAATGCCGAAATCGGCACCGTGATCACAGTCACCTTTGAAGTGCAGGGAAATGCCCTGCCGGATTAAATACGCAACAAGGATCGGGAGGGTCGATCATGCTTCTTACAAAACTGCTTGAGGGGGTCACCTGGGAGGGTGATGCCCCGGAATGCGAAATCGCAGGACTTACAGCCGATTCCCGTCAGCTGGAGCCCGGCTGGGTCTATGTCTGCCAGAAGGGGCAGCGCTTTGACGGTCACGACTTTGCCAGTCAGGCTCTGGAACAGGGAGCGGCAGCCGTGGTGGTGGACCGGGATCTGGGGCTTCCCAGGCAAATTCTGGTAGAGAATACCCATGCGGCCTATCCCATGCTCTGTGCCAACTTTTTCGGGCATCCGGCCGATGCGATGAAGATGATCGGTGTCACCGGTACCAACGGCAAAACCACCAGCGTCTTTCTCATCAAGCACCTGCTGGCAGCTGCCGGTCACCGCACCGGACTGGTCAGCACGGTGCAAAACGAGATCGGCGACCTGGTGCTGCCCTCCAAGTTCACCACCCCTGATGCCTACCAGCTCCAGTCGATGCTGGCCAAGATGCGGGCAGCAGGATGCGAATATGTGGCCATGGAGGTCTCCTCTCATGCGCTGGACCAGCACCGGGCGGACGGGATCCACTTTGATGTGGCGCTCTTCACCAACCTGACGCTGGATCACCTGGACTATCACCACACCATGGAGGAGTACTTTGCCGCCAAGCGCAAGCTCTTTGACCGGTGTGATGCAGCAGTGCTGAACATCGATGACGAGCATGGCCGCCTGTTGGCTGCGGAGGTGCCCTGCCGCACCGTCACCATCTCCGACCGGGACGACACCGCCGACTATCTGGCCGGCAACATCCGCATCCGGTCGGATGGCAGCAGTTTTTCGGTGCTGCACGATGGGGACCTGGAAAAGGTGAGCATCTCCACGCCGGGCGAATTCTCCATCCACAATGCTCTGGGGGCTCTGGCGGCTGTCACCGAGCTGGGCGTGCCCATGGAACAGGCAGCGAAAAATCTTGCGGACTGCGGCGGTGTGCCCGGCCGGTTTGAGGTGCTGCCCAATGCCCTGGGATTTACTGCCATCCGGGACTTTGCACACACGCCGGACGGCATCGAGAATGTGCTTTCCACCGTCCGGAGCATCACCGATGACCGCATGGTGGTGCTGTTTGGCTGCCCGGGCCTCCGGGACAGTTCCAAGCGGCCGGTGATGGCGGCGGCTGTGGCCAAGTATGCCGATTTTGTGATCCTCACCTCGGATAATCCCCGGGAGGAACCGGAGGAGAAGATCATCCAGGATGCCCTTCCCGGCCTGATTGCCAGCGGCAAGCCCTACAAAGTGAT
>CAKWRB010000205.1 GCA_934845495.1 uncultured bacterium | reverse complement strand
TGGATATCCGAGGGCTGGAAGCCGACCGGGTGATGGTTCTGGCAGATGTGGATTTGATTCATCAGGTGGTATACAATCTCATAGACAATGCGGTCAAATTTGTCAACGAGGGCGGATATATTGAATTCAGCTACGATGTGCAGGACGATCTGACCTATATTGGGGTGAAGAATTCCGGAGCAGGGTTGAGCAAGGAAGAAGTTGCCCATGTCTTTGACCGCTTCTACAAGACAGATAAGTCCCGGAGTGTGGATAAGACCGGGGTTGGATTGGGCCTGAGCATTGTCCGTACAGTGATCAATATGCACTCGGGTGAAATCATTGTGCGCAGTGTGGAGGGCGAGTACTGCGAGTTTCAGTTCACGCTCAAAACTGCCAATGCCCGAAATACCCAGGCTCTCCTTAAAAGTGAGAAGGAGAAAAACTGACTGTCCTGGGAATAATCTTACTGAAGAATAGCTGAAGCATCGTTTGATCCTGCTTCAGCTATTTTTTCAGAAAAAGAAATCCACGGTGTGGCCCAAAGAAGAGGATGGAATCGCATGGGAATATCTGATGCATAAGCAAAAAGGCGACGGATAGGTGCTTTTCTCCAATTGGAAAAAACTCCAAAAAATTTAATGGTCGTTCAAAAACTATTCAATAAGCTTTGGTAATCTAATACTTGTAAGAGATTAAATCAGCGATGCAGCTGGGATAGATATAGGAGGCAGCCTTATGAGTGATAACAGAGAATACCCGAACGGAGAACCGATGGACAGGAATCGTCCGGATGCGCATTCCACAGGCAGCGGTTCAGAGCAGGGGGGAGAAATCCATTCAGGTGACCGAATCTACCCGCCTCGAAATGATCCCGAGAACCAGGAGCGAATGAATGGATATGCCTCTACTGGCTATGGAGGGGTGAACTCAGGTTCTTCCAATCACAGCGGTGGACGGGAACGGCAGGATTATGGTGTGGACCCATTTTCCGCAGGTTCGAATCACCGTTCGGATCGTCCCTATGGGATGACAGGCACTTATGAGTGGAATTTTGCAGACTATGATCAGCAGAGCAATATCCCTGACCGTGACCAGGCTGCTCGTAAGAAGCGTGGACGCATGGCAGCGATCCTGGTAGGATGCCTAGTGGGTGTTTTTGCACTCTTCTTCTGTGGATACAGCATTTACAATGCAATCGATTCCAGACGCTCGGAGCAGGAAAGCAGCAGTCCGGAAATCTCTGCTCTTCCCGGTTTGAACATCCAAGATACACCCTCAGATGCCAGTGTGACAGAGCCGACCAATGGGAAGCTCTCGGACAAGGAAATCATCAAAAAGGTGAGCCCTGCTGTTGTGGGAATCGAGTGCTACTCGTTTGGAAATAGCTTTACACCCTCCAGCTCTGGCTCCGGTATTATTATGACTTCGGATGGCTATATCGTTACCAATGCACATGTGGTGGAGAAGGCCAATGGCATTTCGGTAGTTCTGGAAAATGGAGATGCCTATGCCGCAGAACTGGTAGGGGCTGATTCTGATACTGATCTGGCTGTTTTGAAAATTCAGGCCAACAACCTCACCTATGTTGAATTTGGCAATTCAGATGAGCTGGAGCGGGGAGATCGGGTCATTGCCATAGGAAACCCAGGCGGTACAGTCCTTGCAGGGTCTACAACGGGCGGTATGGTTTCCGGACTGAACCGGAATATCAACTCCAGTTCTCCATACAGTACGAGCTACATTCAGGTTGATGCAGCCATCAACCCCGGAAATTCCGGCGGTGCGCTGGTCAATGAATATGGACAGGTTGTGGGAATCAACTCGGCTAAGATTGCAGAGACTGATTATGAGGGGATTGGCTTTGCCATTCCGATCAATGAGGCTGTTCCTGTGATTCGTGAGCTGATGCAGTATGGCCATGTGACCGGTCGTGCAGCACTGGGAATCCAGGGATATATGATTAATGAAGCCGTGGCAGCAATGCGCCGGATGCCGGTAGGGTTTGGAATCGAGATGGTTGACCCATCGTCGGATCTGGCCAGCAAGAATGTTGTGGCTGGCGATATTATCACTTATATCAATGATAAGCAGATCACCTCTTA
Organism: uncultured bacterium; assembly: GCA_934845495.1. Classification (GTDB taxonomy): domain Bacteria; phylum Bacillota; class Clostridia; order Oscillospirales; family Ruminococcaceae; genus Avimicrobium. The sequence continues at coordinate 245 of CAKWRB010000205.1, read as the reverse complement.
TGATGTGCTTGCCAACGAGCTGGCTGCTTATAAGCCGGGCGATACAGTGAAGCTAACTATCTATCGCTCCAATGTTTCCGGAGGAACCGGACGCAGCTTTGAGGTCAATGTCGTGCTGATTGAGAGCAGTGGAAAGTGACCCTATTCTAAAAAGATCTTGTAATAAAGCCCGACTGTCGGTCAGACAGTCGGGCTTTTGTTGTGTATAAATGCAGAAAAACGATAATCTGTTTGTAAAAGAGCTA
>CAKWRB010000204.1 GCA_934845495.1 uncultured bacterium | reverse complement strand
CTGATGAAGTACTTGGCCGAAGTGGTTGTAAAGGCATCACTCTGCAGTGTGCTGCCAAAGCCCGGCTCAACGGTGAGCGGATAGGGGCAGATGTCGTAGTCCGAACTGTACAGGGCATTCATCAGATCCATCAGGAAATACCGGGAACTGCGCAGGGCCGAGTAACCCTCGATGGCAGTGCCGCGGATGGTTCGGCTGCGGTTTTCGTAGATCTGGTAAGCGGGCTCATAGGGATCGGCATAGAGCTTGCCATCCGATCCGCTGTTGCCGGAGATCAGATTCATGTTGTGGACAGTGATGAGGTCGCACCGGCCGTCGGTCACAACGCAGACCTCGTCCAGCAGACGGGCATAGTCGCCGCTGGCGGTTGTTCCGCGCAGGTCAGTCAGCAGGAAATCCGGGGCATAACCCTCCTCCTCAAAGGCATGGAGGGCATTGATGCCGCTTTCCAGCCCCTGGGGGGTGATCTGGGTGTAGATCCCAAGTTTCTTGCCGGTGCCCAGTTCCTCCACAGCCTGGTCAATGGCAGAGAATACCTTGGCCATTGTTTGGGGATCGGTCCCGTCGTCGTTGATCACCAGGCCGGAGATGCCGTAGTTGTAGCACAGCTCCCGGGCAATGTTGGTCAGGGCAGCCATAGAGTCCTTCTTGGAGGTGTTCCAGCGCAGGGCACCGTTCCCATCTTCGTAGGAGAGGGAGCTGTCGTGTACTGCCGGATGGTCGGGCGAGGCGATGCCCAGGCTTTCAGCAATGTAGGTGGTGTTGATCATGGCATAGACCTGGATATTCTCTTTTTTTGCAGCGCGGACTGCCTCGTAGACGATGTCGCCGCCGGAATTCTTGCCCTTTTCGTCCAGCATCTGGTCGCTGGTGGGCATGTAGTCCGAGATGTAGAGCGCACTGCCCTTGGCATCGTGGACATCGATAAAGACAGTGTTGATCTGGTGGTCTGCCGCATAGGCCATGATCTCGTCCAGGCTCTGGACAATGCCGCTGGCATCATAGGGGGACTGGATGATCAGGTCCTGCCCGGTGGCATGGATAAACAGCCCCCGGATCTCCCCATCCACCGTGACGGCGGGTTCAGCAGGGGAGCTGGGCTTGCGCGGGCCGGCCATGCATCCGGTCAAGGCAGTCAGAACGATCATCGCTGCGGTCAGCGCCGCAGTCAGGCGAAACCGATGGATCTTCATAATGGAACCTCCTGTATTTTAGCAGTCCGGCCAATCTATACCGTCCTGGTGTGATATCACTGTATACTATATAACATCATATCATTTCACCGGCGGTTTTTCCAGTATGGAAACGGTTTTTTGTCGAATTTCCGTTCATTGCCAGCGTGAGCAGCAGGATCGACCCCATCCCGATCAGGGAGAGCCCGCCGATGATCCCGGTGGCAGTGGCCTGTGCCACCGGCTGGACAACCTGTGCCCCCACCAGGGCATCGGCCAGCCAGTACCGGTATAGAAGATCCGCCAGTGCTGCGGCGATGCACCCATTGGCAAGCCGAGAAAAGAGGAGCAGCCCAAAGCTCATTGGAAGCTGCCGGAATGCCGCTGCTGCCTGGCAGATGGCGGAGATGCCACCGAAGGAGAGCAGAAAAGCGGTGAGGACGAAGGCGGATTCACCGCCCAGCGAGGAGGCGGCGATGCAGCCGTCGGTCACCTCCAGCAGCCCGCGGAGCAGCGCGGTATAAAAGGCGGAGCCAGCAGCGGTTGGATGGAGTTGTTCCAGTACCGTGACCAGCCGGGGCAGCAGTCCGCTCTCCCAGAACAGGCTGCGCAGCCCGGAAAAGGTCACCACAAAGGCACAAATCCCCAGCAGGCTCTGGGCTGCGCCGGACACACTGCGCACAAAGGCAGTGCCCAGAGGCAGCACTGCTGCCGGGGGTGCCGGTTCAAAGCTCTCCTTACCGGTGCAGGTGAAAAATCCCACCAGAGCCGAAGCCCCCAGATGGGCTGCCAGCAGGCAGAACCCGGCCTGCACCGAGGAGTAGAGAGCCGCCCCCACCGTGCTGACCACAAACGCCGGTCCGGCATTGATGCAGAAGCAAAGCATCCGCCGGGCAGCCCGGGGCTGGATGCGCCCCTGTTCCAGCAGCTGGGCAATGGTTCTGGCGCCAACCGGGTAACCCCCGGTCATGCTCATCAACAGGGCGCTGCCGGCTTCCGGCGGCAGGTGAAAGATCCACCGGCAGATCGGCTTCAGCGGCCGGGATACCCAGTCCCCCAGCCGGGTGGTGGCAAGCATCCCCGAAAAGACCAGAAAGGGGAGCAGAGAGGGGATCACCAGGGTGGCACAGCAGACCAGTCCCTCCCGGATGCCCTCCGCCGTCTGGGCAGAAT
>CAKWRB010000203.1 GCA_934845495.1 uncultured bacterium | reverse complement strand
GCCCAGTATCAGAAGCTCATCAAGCAGAACATCTATGCCGAAAACTTCACCTACTCGCTGGTGGTGGATCGGTTTTCCAATGTGATGTGGGCCATGGAACAGCTGCTCTTCATGCGGTTCGATAAGCGTCTGGCCATCTTCCTGCTGGACGAGCTCTCCAAGACCGGCAATCCCCGGATCAACCTCACCCATGAACAGATCGCCAAATATATGGGAAGTGCCCGGGAAGTGGTATCGAGAATGCTCAAGTACTTCGCCAAGGAGGGCATGATCGAAATGTCCCGGGGCGGCATCCGCATTCTGGATAAGGAAAAGCTCCGGGAGCTCACCGTCTGACCGATTCCCGGCTCCCGGACCTGATACAACAAAAAACGAGCGTCTGCACTCTGTACAGACGCTCGTTTTTTATGTCTTTTAATCCCAGATAAAGAACCAGATCTTCGAGCGCATCAGGTCGCCTGCCAGCCGCCCCAGAGAGGCATCCTCCCCACAGGTGAGCACCCGCTCAGGGCAGAAAATTCCCTGCTCGGCAGCCAGTTCCAGGCAGCGTTCCCGGGGCACCTGCTGCTCCACCGCAAATTCCAGGATGTCATGGCTCACAGCCGCGGGCCAGGCACCGTACTCCTCATACCAGCGCCGGGCGGTCATCATCATGGTATAGGGGTCCGGGCAGTTGTTCCAGCCGCCCATGGGCAGCCAGGCCATAGCCTGCCAGGGCTCCTTCACCGGGATCTCCGCCAGCAGGATGTAGTCGGTTCGGCCGGTGCGTTCGTCCCAGTAGGAGGTAAAGCCTTCGATCTCCCCGCCTTCATCCATGGCAGCCTCGTCCTCTTCACCGATGGCCAGCATCTCACGATCCTCCGACACCAGCGCTGCAGCCGACTCCACCGGCATACTCAGCAGATTGCGGCGGTACTCCTCCACCGCTCTGGCCGAAAATTCCTCTCCGTCGCTGTCCGGGTCACTCTGTTCCAGCATTCCCTCCAGCAGCAGGTCGTCACAGCGCACCAGAACCGGCACAAAGCCCTGCCGCTCGCCCCGGCGCCGGGCTTCCCAATAGGTTTCCATAATATCGCCGTCCTCATCCGCCGGACGGATCAGGTGGCAGGGGCAGGAGAGGTACTGCTCCATCTGCCGGATCAGTTCCAGCTGTTCCGAGTCGATTTCTTTGATATCCCGTGCGTCCATAGACAGCCTCCTGTTTCAGATCAGAAATTCTGTGTACCAGTATAGCACATTCTCCCCAAAAGAAAAACACCTGCCGGTATAAATCCGACAGATGTTTCAGATGCAATGCTGTTTAGCGGTCCAGCAGAGCCAGGATCGAAGCCTTGGGCTGCATGCCGACAGAGGACTTGTAAACGCCGCCATCCTTCATAACCACCAGAGTGGGGATGGACATCACACGGAACTGGGAAGCCAGCTCGGGCTGCTCGTCTACATTGATCTTGCCAACCTTGTAGCTGCCATCCGACTCCTCGGCGATCTCATCCACGATGGGGGATACCATACGGCACGGGCCGCACCAGGTAGCCCAGAAGTCCAGCAGAACCGGAACGGGGCTCTTGAGAACCTCAGATTCAAAGTTATCCTTTGTAATGGTAATCACGCTCATACCTTTATTCTCCTTTCGACTATGTATGCCTTGCGGCTTGGTTTCGTTGTCTATGGTTTTATTATATCCATCTGCCCCCGATTCGTCCGTGACAAAGTCACCGAGTACCAGTCTGCCCCAAACGGGCAGGATCTACACAGTCTGCGGAAAAAAAATCAGCCCCGGGCCACAGCGGACCGGCACAGTTCGTAGCCGCCGCCGGCCGCCAAGGAGACCAGCACCGCGTTGAGCAAGCTGAGCACACCGTCGGACAGAGTCAGTCCACCGGTGAACAGCTGGGCCGCCAGCAGGATCCCTGCCGCGGTGAGGTAGCTCAGCAGCCGGGGCGGCAAGGCGGGCAGCAATGGTTTTAGGAATTCCACCAGCACACCGGTGGCAAGGCAGGCTCCCGAATAGGTTGCCAGCAGTTCCCAGGTAAAGAATTCATTCATCGAAGCATCTCCTCTCTCAGTTCATCAATGCGCTGGTGGGCGTTCTTCTCACTGGCCTCCAACTGGTAGACCCGCTCCACCAGGTTGTTGTGTTTGTCCATCTTCTGTTCCAGCACCTGGATGCGCACCATCAGCCGTCCGTAGACGGCTGCAAAGGAACACGCATAGGTCAGCAGCTGGAGCCAGAATTCCGTACTGAGCTGCATGGACACTCCCCTCCTTTCTGCAGAAGTCAAATCGGAGAAAAACCTCCTCTGCATCCATACAGCAAAAAACAGCCGCCCTGCGCAGAAATCTGCGGCAAAAGCGG
>CAKWRB010000202.1:1787-2376 GCA_934845495.1 uncultured bacterium | reverse complement strand
TCCGCAGGCTGTGCCTGCTCCCGTCCCATTGGCCGATTATACCATTCCGCTTTGCTTCATGGTATAATTGCGGAAGAAGATTGCGGAAGAAGAGTTTTGCTGGGGTTGGATCGAAGGGCACCAGGTAGAGCGATTTTCCATATTACTGAATAGACCAGACATGATGGCTGCTATACGGCTTTGAAGATACAGGAGGAACACAGATGGACGAGCAGAAGGAAAAGCTCATGCAGGAGGCGGAGGGTCAGTCCGTGCCCGAATCCGCAGAGAATACAGAGCCGCAGGCACCCGCTGACAAGACAGGAGCAGTACAGCCGGAGAAGAAGGCCGAAACCGAGACCGAAGCCCCGGCAGAGGACGCAGAGAAAGCCCCCACAGCCGAGGCAAAAAAGCCGCGCAAGCATGGCCGGCATCGGTATGCGGCACCGGTGGGGGGAGCGTATATCCTTCTGGCGCTGATTGGTGTGGTGGCAGTGATTTTTGGTGCGGTGCAGCTGTATGGAAAGCTCACCGATAACTCCAAGCTGCTGCGGCAGATCGAACGGCAGATCCAGCCGGTGATGATGTTCGACCCGGTTCCCTTCGACAA
>CAKWRB010000202.1:0-1777 GCA_934845495.1 uncultured bacterium | reverse complement strand
CAATATTCAGGATGTAGACAACAAGGTTCTGGTCAAAACCTCCATCTGGTCCTGTATGTACAGCGACAAGCGGGGCAGCTACACCTACGATGACAACGGCATGATCCTCATTCCGGTCTCCGATGTGCAGGTTGCAGCAGCCAAGCTGTACGGTCCGGAGGCCAAGCTCACCCATACCTCGCTGGACGAGGACGGCATCTCCTACACCTACGATGCGGAAAACAATGTCTACCGTGTGCCCATGATGGCCCAGGGCGGCTATTACACCCCCATGGTGGTGGATATGCAGAAGAAGAGCGATGTCTATGAGGTAAAGGTGGGATATGTTGCACCCGGCGCCAGCTGGACCACCACTGAAGATGGCGACAGCTACACCCCCACCCCGGATAAGTACATGATCTACCGGATGAAGAAAGAGGACGGTGCCTATTACATCGTCGGAATCAAGGACCCGGGAGAGGCACCGATGGATACCACCGCACCGCCGTCGGTCGTGCCGGGACTCTCCTCGTCTGAGGCGGCTTAAATCTATAACAAATAAAAATAACACTCTGGAATATTCCAGAGCGTTATTTTTATGAGCGGTCCATTCGGGAGGATCAGTGGGAAAAGCAGCTGTTCCGCTTCTGGAATAGGGGAGTGGCATTGCCATGTACGATTGTTCTATGGTTTTGCAGCCGGTCGCCTCTCCCGGCTAAAGCCGCGCCATAACGGAGAAAAGCAGGTATATTATTATACAAAACAAAAAAACAGACTGGAATATTCCAGTCTGTTTTTGCTTTATTCCGGAAGTCCGTATACGGAACAGGTGTTTTTCCAGGTGATTGCAGCCATTTCCTCTGGGGAAAGGCCCTTCAGCTCTGCCATACGGGCCAGTGTGTACTGCAGCATGGTGGAATCGCACCGACGGCCACGGAGCGGTTCCGGTGCCATGTAGGGGCAGTCGGTCTCCAATAGCAGCCGATCTGCCGGGGCATACTGCACTACCTCCACTGCCTTGCGGGCATTCTTGAAGGTGAGCACACCGGTGAAACCGATGTACATATCCAGGCGCAGCACTTCCTTTGCCATTTCCACCGAGCCGGAGAAGCAGTGGACAATCCCCTTGGGCCGGTACTTCTTCAGCAGCTCCAGGGTGTCGTTTGCCGCTTCACGGGTGTGGACAATCACCGGAATATCCAGCTCCTTGGCCAGGGCCAGCTGCCGTTCGAAGGCAGGGATCTGGATCTCCCGGGGGCAGGCATCCTCATAGTGGTAGTCCAGCCCGATCTCCCCCAGAGCCCGGACCTTGGGCTCCCGGGCCAGCTTGGCCAGCTCCCGGAGGGTGTCATTGTTGATTTCCCGGGCGGAATCCGGGTGAACTCCCACGCTGGAATAGAGAAAGTCATAGGCCTTTCCCAGCTCGATCCCGGTCCGGGAGCTCTCCATACTGCTGCCCACATTCATTACCCGGCGCACCCCGTGGGCGGCCAGGGAGCGGAGAAGCTCGTCCCGGTCTGCATCAAAGGCTTCGTCGTCGTAGTGGGCGTGTGAATCGAAAATACCGTCTACCATGATCAGCGCACCTGGGAGCCAGCGGAAACGCTGTCATCCACGAACAGGACCTTGACGCCATTCTCGCCGGCATCGGCAGCCAGGATCATGCCCTGAGAGAGGACGCCGCGCAGCTTGGCAGGCTTGAGGTTGGCCACCACAACGATCTTCTTGCCGATGAGATCCTCCGGTTTGTACCAGGGTGCAATGCCCGATACCACCTGCCGGCCCTCCTCGGTGCCAT
>CAKWRB010000201.1 GCA_934845495.1 uncultured bacterium | reverse complement strand
TTTATCCCGCTCCTGGAACTTTTCCAGGTCGTAATAGCCGTTCTGCTCCTTGCCGTCGATGGTCACGCCGGCATCGGGGATTGCGTAATAGGTGATGGTATCCGCCGGAGTACCCACCTTCTTGGCCTTGCTGAAGTAGGTGCCGTAGAAGTCCTCCACCGTATTGCCCTCCAGCTGGTCCAGGGAGACCGGTTCCTGCCCCAGCTGCTCCATGAGCTGCACATAGGCATAGTAGGCACCCTGGGTGGTCCAGTGGTGGTCAGTGCGGTAGAAGATGTAGTTCTCCCGGTGGGCAGTCAGCGCCTGGGAGAAATCAGCTACCCCAGTGCCCTCCGGCACCCGGGCATAGGCCTCTTGGATCAGCTGGAGCTGATCGACCTGTTCCAGGCCAGCGGGCAGCTTCTCGGGCAGGATCGCATAGGCATTGGGAATGATGGCAAAGGTCACCGGATCATTCTGATGCTTCTGCAGGAAGGTCATGGCATAGCCAAGGTTGCGGTCATACTGGGCCCGCTTCTCCCCGGCCAGACTGGTAAACTTTTCAAACAGGTAGCCATCCTTGCCATAGGCAATGCCATTGTTTTCAATCTTCAGCAGAGCAGTTTCACAGAACGATTTCAGTGTGATCCAGTCGTCCCGGAGCACAAACTGATCGTTGATGTACTCCTCATAATCCTGGGTCCACTCATTGTTGAGGAAGGCCTTCATGGTAAAGGGCGGCTTCTGGGCCAGATACTTGTTTTCAAACTCCGAATACACCCGATCGGTCTGGGTCAGGTCAAAGAGAGTATACCCGAACATAAACAGGAAAAAGACCAGGACGACCGGATACTGAAGCAGTTTTTTGATTTGTTTCATCGATTTGCCTCCTTGCTCAGAACCGGAAGTAGAGGAACGGATTATAGGTGGCATCCACCAGATAGGCAGTAGAGGCCAGGAAGATCGCACCGAAGAAGATCAGACAGAACGCATTGTTCTTTTCCAGGCGCTGATACAGTCCCTTGAACACCGGGGTGGACAGCACGATTCCCAGCACAAAGACCACCAGGTAGTTGCGCAGGTAGTAGATCCAGTCCACACCTCCGGCCGGTACGAACATCCGGGTGAAGAGATCCCCGAGCATACCAAGATCGGTCACTGCAAAGAGCGCCCAGCTCAGCAGCAGGAAGAAGATCACATACACATGGGAGAACGCCCGGTGGCGGTCCAGGAAGTCCTTGAAGCCCATCCGCTCGATGACCAGGAAGACGAAGAAGAACAGGCCCCAGAAAAGAACCTCCCAGCTGGCACCATGCCAGAAGCCGGTGGCGGCCCACACTACAAAGAGGTTGAAGTAGAGCCGGGGGCGGCTGACCCGGTTACCGCCCAGTGGGATGTACAGGTACTCCCGGAACCAGGAGCCCAGGGTCATATGCCAGCGGCGCCAGAACTCGGTAAAGCTGCGGGATACATAGGGAAAGTCGAAGTTCTTGGGGAACTCGAAGCCCAGCATCTTACCCAGGCCGATGGCCATAAGCGAGTAGCCGCTGAAGTCAAAGTAGATCTGCAGCGAGAAGGAGAGGACAGCCATCCAGGCCAGCGGTGTGGAGATGGACAGGAAGCCTGCTCCGGCCCCCACCGACTCGATCTCGGTCCAGAGGGCGCCCACATTGTTGGCGATGAGCACCTTGCTGCCCAGGCCCAGAATGAAGTGCTTGATGCCATCCTGAATCTGGGGCAGGTTGATCTGCCGATCCTTGAGCTCGCGGTTGATGTCGGTATACCGCACAATGGGGCCGGCAATCAGTTGGGGGAACAGCACCACAAAGGCGCCGAAGTCGATGAGATTGCGCTCCGCCTTGACCTTGCCCAGATATACATCGATGGTATAGGACATGGTCTGGAAGGTGTAGAAGCTGATGCCCAGCGGCAGCACAAAGCTGATGCCAGGCAGATTCCACCCGAACAGCGCATTGAGGTTACCCACAAAGAAATTGGTGTACTTAAAGAATCCCAGCATACCGAGATTGAACACCATGGAGAAAATCAGCGCCAGGCGGCAGATCAGCTTATTGTCCCGGTGGGATTCGATCAGGCCGGAGGCCGTGTAATCCACCAGAATGGATGCGATCATGATGGGAAAATACTTTGCCTCTCCCCAGGAGTAGAAGATCAGGCTCAGAACAAGCAGAGTGAAGTTCTTAAATCTTCTTGGCACCAGGTAGTAGACGGCAAATGCGGCCGGCATAAACCGGAACAGAAACAAAATACTGCTGAAAACCATTCTTGCAAAAACCTTTCGTATAGTTTGCTATGTAGGCCGCCCTACGGCAGCCCTGCCCGGATCAGGCAAAGGATTTGTTGATGATCTCGGCGACCAACTTGTTTTCACTGTCAAAGAGGGGAACCGTTGTAGAATCCGCTTCCAGGCTGTTGACTGCAACCAGAAATGCGTAGTTGCCCCGGGTGATGACCTGCA
>CAKWRB010000200.1:614-2473 GCA_934845495.1 uncultured bacterium | reverse complement strand
GTACAAGACCAACGAAAAGAGCGATGTTTCGCTGCGCGTGATCACCGATCACATCCGCAGCACCACCTTCATGATCGGCGACGGCATCCTCCCCTCGAACGAGGGCCGCGGCTATGTTCTGCGCCGTCTGCTGCGCCGTGCCGCCCGTCATGGCCGTCTGCTGGGCATCGAGGAGCCCTTCCTGTACCAGGTTGCCGAGACCGTAATCCAGGAAAATCAGCCTGCCTATCCGGAGCTGCTGGAAAACAAGGACTACATCATCCGTATCATTAAGGCCGAGGAAGAGCGCTTTGCCAAGACCATCGACCAGGGCATGAACATGCTCAACGAGCTGATCGACCGGATCGCCAGCCATGAGATCGCCGGCGGCAAGGTCCTCTCCGGCGAGGAGGCCTTCAAGCTCTACGATACCTTTGGATTCCCGCTGGATCTCACCATGGAGATTGCAGAAGAGCGGGGCGTATCGGTGGATGAAGATCAGTTTGCCAAGTATATGAACGACCAGCGTGAGCGCGCCCGTGCTGCCCGTGCCGCCATGGGCGATATGGGCTGGGAAGGCGATGCTCTCCAGGGCATTCCCGGCAATACCGAGTTTGTGGGCTACACCGATAAGACCTGCACCGCCAAAGTGGTAGCCATCATCAAGGATGGTGCCCTGGCAGAGGAGCTCACCGAGGGTGAAAGCGGTGTCATCGTTCTGGACCGCACCTGCTTCTATGGCGAAGGCGGCGGCCAGGTGGGCGACAGCGGTATCCTCTTTGGCGCCAACAGCACCTTCAAGGTTGTAGACACCAAGAAGTCGGTGAACAGCCACTTCATGCACATTGGTGAGATGAAGGCCGGCATGATCCGGGTAGGGGACGAGCTCACTGCGGAAATCGACCAGATGCGCCGTGATTCCATCATGCGCAACCACTCGGCTTGTCACCTGCTGCAGGCTGCCCTGCGGGAAGTACTGGGCACCCATGTGCATCAGTCCGGTTCCTATGTGGACGAAAATCTCTGCCGCTTCGATTTCTCGCACTTCAGCGCCATGACCTCGGAGGAGATCGCTCGCGTTGAGGCCATCGTCAACGATATGATCCTGGCTGCTCTGCCCGTATCGGTGGAGACCATGAGCCAGGACGAGGCCAAGCAGAAGGGCGCAATGGCTCTGTTCGGTGAAAAGTACGGCGATGCCGTTCGCGTTGTAGATATGGGCGGACGCTCCATCGAGCTGTGCGGTGGTACCCATGTGGATAACACCTCCCGAGTAGGTCTGTTCAAGATCGTGAAGGAATCCTCCATTGCCGCAGGTGTGCGCCGTATCGAGGCCGTGACCGGCCGTGGTGTGCTGGCACTGATCGATGCAGATCGCCGTCTGATGGACGAGACCTGTGAAACCCTGAAGGTCGGCAGCCACACCGAGCTGCCCGGCAAGGCAGTAGCCATTGCAGCAGAGCTCAAGGCCAAGGACAAGGAGATCGAGGAGATCAACAGCAAGCTGGCCTCGATGCAGACCCAGGCTCTGGCCAATACCGCTGTGGAAGTGGGGTCGGTCAAGCTGGTTTACGCCAGCCTTAACGGCATCAAGCCGGACATCCTGCGTAAGATCACCGACCGGTTCCGTGACACTGATCCCAGCATCGTAGCCGTATTCTCCACCACTCTGGATGGAAAGGCATCCATTGCTGCCAGCTGTGGTAAGAATGCAGTAGCCGATGGCATCCATGCCGGCCAGCTGGTCAAGGAGATCTGCTCGCTGGTAGGCGGCAGCGGCGGCGGCCGTCCCGACAGCGCCATGGGCGGTGCCAACGACATCTTTAAGATCGATGAGGCCTTTGTGCAGATTCGCTGCCTGGTAGAAAAGATGCTGGGTT
>CAKWRB010000200.1:0-604 GCA_934845495.1 uncultured bacterium | reverse complement strand
TAGATACAGTTTTCCGGAAAGGAGTATGAAAGATGGATTGTCTGTTCTGCAAGATTGCGGCAGGGGAGATCCCGTCCGCAAAGGTGTATGAAGATGACCGGGTACTGGTGTTCAAGGACATCAATCCGGTGGCACCAGTTCATCTGCTGGCGATCCCCAAGGAGCACATCCAGTCGGTGGATGCCGTAGATGCCTCCAACTGTGAGCTGGTGGGCTACATCTTTACCGTAATCGCCAAGGTAGCCAAGGAACAGGGCCTGACCAACGGATACCGGGTCGTATCCAACACCGGCGCGGATGGCGGGCAGAGTGTTCCGCATCTGCACTTCCATATCCTGGGTGGGAAAGAACTGGCCTGGCCTGCTTGCTGAGTAGGCTCTGCCAGAAAAATCGTACAGAAAAGCAGCAACTGCCTGTGCAGACGAGTGCATGGGCAGCCCTCTGCTTCTACTAAGAAAGGGGAAGTTGAAGATGGAAACTTATAAGCTGCATGTAGTTGGCCTGGAGCGGGATCTGCCAATCTGTCCGCTGAATGAAAATCTCTCCATTGCCGGTTTTGTAATGTTCGGTGATGTGGAGATGACCGTTCGCAGCGCTGAAGAGC
>CAKWRB010000199.1 GCA_934845495.1 uncultured bacterium | reverse complement strand
CCCGTCGGGAGATCCATGCCCGGGAGGCCGCCCGGCTGGATGAGCGGCTGCAGGCTGCCGGCAGCGAACGGGATCAGGTGGTGGCCAAACTGTGGGAGAGCTATGAGCTCACCCCGACCATGGCAGTGGAGCAGGTCTCTGCCCCGGAGGACCCCGCAGAGGCCGAGCACCGGCTGAGCTTGGTACGCAGCCGCATCCGGGGCCTTGGCAGCGTCAATGTGGGCGCTGTGGAGGAATACGAGGAGGTCTCTCAGCGGTACCGCTTCCTGGCGGCTCAGCTGGACGATGTGGAAAAGTCCCGTCGGGAGCTGGGACGGCTCATCGAGGAGCTCACAGCCCAGATGCGCCAGCTCTTCCTGGAGAGCTTCGGGGAGATCAGCCGCCACTTCGGGCAGATCTTTGCCGAACTGTTCGGCGGCGGCCGGGCCGAGCTGCTGCTGGAGGACCCTGCCGATCCGCTGGGCTGCGGCATCGAGATCCGGGTGCAGCCCCCGGGCAAGGTCATCAAGAACCTGGCGGCCCTGTCCGGCGGCGAGCAGGCCTTTGTGGCCATCGCCATCTACTTTGCCATCCTCAAGGTGAATCCGGCGCCCTTTGTCATCCTTGACGAGATCGAGGCGGCACTGGACGATGTGAATGTGGCAAAGTACGCCCGGTATCTGCGCAGTATGGCTGGCAAAACACAGTTTATTGCCGTCACCCATCGCCGGGGCACCATGGAGGAAGCCGATGTGCTGTACGGTGTCACCATGCAGGAGGAGGGCGTATCCAAGCTCATCGAACTGCGGGTGGGCGAACTGGAGGAAAAACTCGGGATCGGTGCCGGGCAGAATGCCTGACCGCCACCCGTTAGGAGGATATTATGGGATTTTTTGAAAAGATCAGTGCCGGACTGAAAAAGACCCGGGATTCGCTGATGGGCCGGCTGGAACATCTGGCAGCCGGCTTCACCAAGGTGGACGAGGACTTCTTCGATGAGCTGGAGGAGACGCTCATCATGGGCGATGTGGGGGCCAATGTGACCATGAACATCATGGACCAGCTCCGGGATCGGGTGCGCCATGTCGGCATCACCGACCCCAGCGAGGTCCTCGGCCAGCTGCGGGAGATCATCACCGGTCTGATGGGGGAGGAGAGTCCGCTGGATCTCTCCACCAAGCCGTCGGTGGTGCTGGTGATCGGCGTCAACGGTGTGGGCAAGACCACCACCATCGGCAAGATGGCTGCCTATCTCCGGGGGGAGGGCAAGCAGGTGCTGCTGGCAGCTGCTGATACCTTCCGCGCTGCGGCAGCCGACCAGCTGGCCATCTGGGCCGACCGGGCCGGGGTGGAGCTGATCCGTCACGAGGAGGGCAGCGACCCCGCTTCGGTGGTGTTTGATGCCATCCACGCCGGCAAGAGCCGGGGCGCCGATGTGATTCTCTGCGATACCGCCGGCCGCCTGCACAACAAGAAGAACCTCATGGACGAGCTGGGGAAGATCGCCCGGGTGGTCAGCCGGGAACTGCCCGATGCGGCGGTGGAGGTGCTGCTGGTGCTGGATGCCACCACCGGCCAGAATGCCATCTCCCAGGCACGCAGCTTCCAGGAGGCCGCCGGCATCACTGGCATCGTGCTCACCAAGTTGGATGGCACCGCCAAGGGCGGTGCGGTCATCGGCATCCGGGAGGAACTGGGTGTACCGGTGAAGTTCATCGGTGTGGGCGAAGGCATCGACGACCTGCGCCCCTTTGTGCCGGCAGAATTTGCTGCGGCACTGTTTGAGGGACAGGATCTGTAACAGAGGAAGAGGAACCAGAGATGAAAGTGATCGTAGCCACCGGCAATGCCGGTAAAATGCGGGAGTTCAGACGCATCCTGGAGCCGCTGGGCTTCCAGGTGACCAGCATGAAGGAGGAGGGCATCGATGTGCCCATCCAGGAGGACGGCACCACCTTTGCGGAAAATGCCCGCATCAAGGCCATGACGGTGCATCAGCACACCGGGGAAGCGGTGATCGCCGACGACTCCGGCATCTGCGTGGATGCGCTGGACGGCCGTCCGGGTGTCTATTCCGCCCGGTACGGCGGGGAGAATCTGCCCCACCCCGAAAAGATCAAGCTGCTGCTCTCAGAGCTGCAGGATACACCGCCGCAGCAGCGGGGCGCCCGGTATGAGTGCGCCATCCACTTTGTGCTGGCAGATGGCCGGGAGTACGCCTTCCATGCCGACTGCCCCGGTGTGATCGGATACGAGACCAGGGGACAGAACGGGTTCGGATACGACCCGATCTTCTACATCGGCGAGCGCAGCTTTGCCGAATACAGCGATGAGGAAAAAGACCGGATCAGCCACCGGGGCAAGGCGCTCCGGCAGATGGCGGAGACCATTGGCCGTCTGGTGGAAAGCGGCGAGATCCGGGTGACAACCCCCAATGAAAAAGGAGAGGAATAAGATGCTGACAAGCAAGCAGAGAGCTTACCTGCGCGGCCTGGCCAAC
>CAKWRB010000198.1 GCA_934845495.1 uncultured bacterium | reverse complement strand
GCTCGGTACCGGTCATCAGGGCAGCACCACGGGCAACATCGTTCACACGCTCGATCAGTTCCAGAACTTCGGTGATCTTGGGGGCGCGGATGAAGTAGTTTACGCAGGCATGGTCCTGAACCACATTGGGTGCAGAACCGCCCACATCGCGGTAGGCGTAGTGCAGACGAGCCTCGGGAATGATGTGCTCACGCAGGTAGTTGCAGCCTACGCTCATCAGTTCACAGGCATCCAGTGCGCTGCGGCCCAGGTGGGGAGAAGCAGCGGCATGGCTGGTGCGGCCCTTGAACTTGTAGTAGATGCTGTTGTTTGCCAGCGAGCTGACGCCCCAAACGCTGTTGAGGTTGCTGGGATGCCAGGTGAAGGCAGCGTCGATGCCATCAAAAGCACCGGCACGGGCCATGAACATCTTACCGCAGCCAAACTCTTCACCGGGGCAGCCGAAGAAGTGAACCGAACCCTTGATGCCGTTCTGAATCATGTAATCCTTCACAGCAACTGCAGCAGCCAGAGAGCCGGCGCCCAGCAGGTTGTGGCCGCAGCCGTGTCCGTTGCCGCCATCGCAGACGGGAGTGTGTACATCGTTACCGGCTTCCTGGCTCAGACCGGGCAGAGCATCAAACTCGCCCAGCAGTCCGATTGCCGGATGGCCCTCGCCCCAGACACCTACAAAAGCGGTGGGAATGCCAGCCAGACCAGTGGTAACCTTGAATCCTTCGCTCTCCAGAGCAGCAATCAGGGCAGCGGCGGATTTCTCCTCCTTGAAGCCCAGCTCAGGTGTACTCCAAACCTGGTTTGCTACACCAACAAACTTGTCGGCCTTTTCATCTACCAGGGCTTTGATCTTTTGAACATCAGCCATTACAGATACCTCCGTTATTCATCGATATACTGCAGGATCCATGCCAGATGGCACGGATCCGACATTGCTTTTTCACAGTTTACCAGTTTTCCTTGGCAAAGTCAAGGGAACGCTGGCATATTTTGCAGGAATTGCCGGATATGCATTCATTTTATAGCAGTTACAGAGCCGGCTGCACATCATCGGTCACCGGGCAGATATACTTTCCGCCGGTGGTCTTGTTCCACTCCTCCTTGGCCTTGTGCAGAAGTTCGGGGTTCTGCATGGCCTTGATGGAGGCCAGGGCCAGCACTTCAGCGGCCTTGACGGTACCGGTGCGGCCGATGTCACTGCCCGACTGTGCTGTGATCTGCCAGGTATGGCCGGTGGTGCAGAGGGCCCAGGTGGATACATTCATCTGGGCAGTGGGGGCGCAGTAGCTCACATCGCCCACATCGGTGCTGCCGCTGGAGATCAGGTTGGTGGCATGGTAGGGGAAGATATCCTCCACCAGGATCTGGTCCTTGTACTGTTCTGCAATTTCCGGGCCGAAGTGGGCGGAAAGGGTACGGGCCTTGTCCGCTACGGCTGCCGGGTCAAAGGTCTTGGCAAACTCTGCTGCCAGGACTTTTTCCTCAGTGGAGAACCGGGGCCCACCCACCTCACAGAAGGATTCATACAGCAGCTGGGAGAGCACATCGTTGGGGACATAGTCGCACAGGCCGTCGTTGAGGACAATCTCCAGCTCGGTGCCGGTCATCAGGGCAGCACCCCGGGCGACATCCTTGACCCGCTCGTACAGGTCCAATACCTGATACAGCCGGGGAGATCGTACATAATAGAAGATGCAGGCGTGGTCCTGGACCACATTGGGGGCCGAGCCACCCACATCGGTGTAGGCGTAATGGATCCGCTCATCGGGCAGGATATGCTCCCGCAGGTAGTTGCAGCCCACATTCATCAGCTCGCAGGCATCCAGTGCACTGCGTCCCAGATGGGGCGAGGCAGCGGCATGGCTGGTGCGCCCCTTGAACTTGAAGTAGGCGCAGAGGTTGGCCAGTGAATGATCGGCTGTGATGGCATTGTAGGAACCGCCGTGCCAGGTGAAGGCGGCATCCAGGTCATCAAACAGTCCGGCACGGGCCATGAACATCTTGCCGGAGCCAAACTCCTCACCGGGGCAGCCGTAGTACCGGATAGTACTCTTGAGCCCATGGGCCTGCATATAGTCCTTTACGGCGATGGCAGCGCCCAGTGCGCCGGCACCCAGCAGGTTGTGACCGCAGCCATGTCCGTTTTCGCTGACGGTTTCGGTAGCTTCCACCGGGTCAGCGGCACCGTGCTTCAGGGCAGGCAGGGCATCAAATTCACCCAGCAGGCCGATGATGGGCTTCCCCTCGCCCCAGCTGGCTACAAAGGCAGTGGGGATCCCGGCGACCCCTTCCTCCACCGAGAATCCCTCGGCTTTGAGGACACTGGTCAGCGCCTTCGCCGACTGGAACTCCTGAAAACCGATTTCGGCATATTCCCAAATCAGGTCACTGGCATGCAGAAATGCCTCCTTCTTGGCATCTACAAGCTTTTTGATCTCGTTTACCATTTCCATTCCGATTCCTCCAGAGTAAATTTATGCACAAATAATGAA
>CAKWRB010000197.1:1779-2535 GCA_934845495.1 uncultured bacterium | reverse complement strand
ACGAAACCTGGCCGCCGATCCGGTCGCGGATCACAACACCCAGGATATACTCCATTACCGAAGCCGAAAGGCCGGTGGTGTAGGAGTTGAGCAGGAAGAAGAGGCTATCCTCATGCAGGAGCTTGGCTGCCTCCTCCACCAGGGTGTAGACCTGCTCCTCCAGCTGCCAGACCTCACCGCCCGGGCCGCGCCCATAGGAGGGCGGGTCCATGATGATGCCGTCGTACCGGTTGCCCCGGCGGATCTCCCGGCGGATAAACTTCAGGCAGTCGTCCACGATCCAGCGGATGGGGCGGTCCTCCAGGCCGGACAGGGCTGCGTTTTCCCTGGCCCAGGCCACCATGCCCTTGGATGCATCCACATGGCAGACCGATGCCCCCGCCGCACTGCAGGCGATGGTGGCGCCGCCGGTGTAGGCAAAGAGGTTGAGCACCTTGATCTCCCGGTCGGGATCCTTTTTCCGGGCTGCACGGATCTTCTCCGCCATGAAGTCCCAGTTCACCGCCTGCTCCGGGAAGAGCCCGGTGTGCTTGAAGCCGGTGGGCTGGATCTTGAAGGTCAGTTCCCGGTAGCCGATGGTCCAGCTGCCGGCGGGCATATTGCGCACCTCCCAGCTTCCGCCCCCGCTCCGGGAGCGGAGATACCGGGCGTTGATCTTCTTCCAGGAATCCCCCTTGGGGGTGTTCCAGATGATCTGCGGGTCCGGCCGGGCCCGGACCACAGTGCCCCAGCGCTCCAGCTTTTCGCCGCTGGAGG
>CAKWRB010000197.1:0-1769 GCA_934845495.1 uncultured bacterium | reverse complement strand
GCTCGGTGCCGGAGGGGCGCACCAGCACCCGGCCCCGGCTGCCCAGCTGGGCTTCGCACTCGGCGATCAGCTCCTGCAGCGGACGGTTCTCCGGCAGAAAATCCTTGACCTGCTGGCTGGCCTTGACATTCACCAGCACCTGGGGGTATTTCTTCATCACCGCTGCCAGCTCGGACAGTTTCAGGCCGGTTTTTGCCATGATGCCCAACAGCTGCACTGCACAGAGCTGGGCATCGCCGGTGGGCATATAGTCCAGGAAGGTGATGTGCCCCGACTGTTCGCCGCCCAGGTTGTAGCCCTGTTCCCGCATCCGTTCCAGCACATAGCGGTCGCCCACCTTGGTGGTTTCGATGTGTACATCACTCATCTCGCCGAACTTGAGCAGGCCGATGTTGCTCATCACAGTGCCCACCACGGTGCGCTGGGCCAGCTGGTCCTGGCTGATGAGGTAGCAGGCGAACACCGCCAGCAGCATATCGCCGTCCACCACCTCACCCCGTTCGTCCACGGCGATGATGCGGTCGGCATCGCCGTCAAAGGCAATGCCCAGGTCGTAGCCGCCCTCCACCACCCGGGGGCAGAGCTGCTCGATGTGGGTGCTGCCGCAGTCCACATTGATGTTAATGCCGTCCGGTGTGTCGTTGATCAGGGTGAAATCTGCCCCAACGGCTGTGAACAACTCTTTGGCTGTGGCGCTGGCTGCACCGTTGGCACAATCCACCAGCACCCGGAGCCCCTCGGCCCGGGCCGGAGCGGTGGAAGCCAGATACTCCACATAGTCGGCTCCGGCATCGCTGTCGGTCCGGATGCGTCCGAAGTCCTGTCCGTCCACCAGCGCATACGGGCGCAGGTCGTCCAGGATCAGTTCCTCGATCTCCTCCTCATAGCTGTCGGGGAATTTATAGCCTTCGGCATCAAAGAGTTTGATGCCGTTGTACTCATAGGGGTTGTGGCTGGCGGAGATCACAAAGGCCCCGTCCGCCTGATATTTCCGGGCCAGATAGGCCACGCCCGGCGTGGGGATAACCCCCAGCAGGGTCACATCTGCACCCACCGAGCAAAGCCCAGCCGCAATGGCGCTTTCCAGCATACCGCCGGAGATCCGGGTATCCCGGCCAATGAGAAAATGCGGATGGGGATTGCCCCGCTCCTTGACGACCGTTGCCGCCGCCCGGCCCAGATCCAGTGCCAGTTCCGGTGTCATATCCACACCGGCTACGCCCCGGATCCCATCTGTCCCGAAAATTCTGCCCATACAAAATCGTTCCTTCCAAAATTCGTTCTATGGCCTGCAAAACAGCAGACCGGTGAGGCATCGGCTCGCCTCACAAAAATGCAGCTGCGCCTCACTCGTCCCCCAGGAGGCTGAGCTGGTCCGCCTCCGGCGCCGGCTGCGGCCGCCCATTCGGGGTCAGCCCCAGGTGCTCATAGGCCTGCGGAGTGGCACACCGTCCCCGGGGAGTCCGGGAGAGAAAGCCGATCTGCATCAGATACGGCTCGTACACATCTTCCAGTGTCACCGATTCCTCGCCGATGGCTGCCGCCAGCGTCTCCAGGCCCACCGGTCCGCCCCCGTAGGTGCGGATGATGGTGGTGAGCATCCGGCGATCGATGGCATCCAGGCCCAACTGGTCGATCTCCTGCCGGCGCAGCGCCTCATCGGCGATTTCCCGGGTGATGACACCGTCTCCCAGCACCTGTGCAAAGTCCCGCACCCGTTTGAGCAATCGGTTGGCGATTCGCGGGGTTCCGCGGCTGCGCCGGGCGAT
>CAKWRB010000196.1 GCA_934845495.1 uncultured bacterium | reverse complement strand
CCATCTGGTCGATGAAGGAACCGGTACCGCCGGCGCAGATCCCGTTCATACGCTGGTCCCGGCCGCCGGTGAGGTAGAGAATCTTGGCGTCCTCTCCCCCCAGCTCGATGGCAACATCGGTCTGGGGATAGCGGCGGTCCAGGCTCTCGCTCACCGCGATGACCTCCTGGACAAAGGGGATCTTCATGGCCTGGGCCAGTGACATGCCGCCGCTGCCGGTGATGGCAGGCAGCACCGAAACACTGCCCAGCTTTTCGGAGGCCTGGCGCAGTACCTCGGCCAGTGTCTCCTGGATGTGGGCAAAGTGGCGGCGGTATTCGCTGTACAGGATCGCACCGACCTTGTCCAGAATGGCCACCTTGACTGTGGTGGAACCGACATCGATTCCCAACAGATACTCCTGTTCGTTCATTCTTCGCACCTCTTTCTGGTGTAACTATACAATGAAGAAGGCTTTATGTCCCGATACGGGAATGCATTTCTAAATTATACCAATTTTGTGTGAATCATTTCTTGCTTGCATTATAGCACAATTCGTCCTAAAAAATCAAGATTTTCCCCAGGACTTCCCCCACTGTCCGATTCACTTCCCCTGCTGGATCCGGTGTCCTCCGAACAGTCGGAAAATTCACCGTTTTCCGGTTGAAGAACCGCAGAAAATGTATTATCATAATAAGATAGGCAGATCCCGATGGCTGAATTTGCTGCCTTTTTCGGGATTTTTCTTTTTTCTGCAAAGAAATCGCTTGCAGAAGCATATACCAGACAGGTGAGGGTTTGTATGCTGTTTCTTTTTTCCAGCCTTCCTTCTGAGGCAGCCGATGCACGGCAGCTGCAGGAACAAAGGCTGCACGAGGCTTTGCTGCGCCTGGCAGCAGGAGAGATCGACGCCATGTCATCGCTCTATGAAAATTCAAAAACTGCGGTATTCGCACTGGCGCTGTCCATTCTGAAAAACCGGCAGGATGCCGAAGATATCCTGCACGATACCTTTGTACAGCTGTACCGCATGGCGGACCGCTACGACCGAAATGGCCGGCCGCTGGCCTGGATCCTGACCATGACCCGGAATCTGTGCCTGATGCAGCTGCGCCGCCGGAGCCGCACCGAAGTGCCGCTGGAGGAACTGGAGTTCCCCGAGAGCGGCAACCCCTTTGCCACCGCCGAGGACCGCATGATCCTGCAGGCTGCCATCCGCTGCCTGGAGGACGATGAACGGCAGATCGTGATGCTGCATGCGGTGGCCGGGCTCAAACACCGGGAGATCGCCGAACAGATGCACATCTCCCTGCCCGCCGCAGTATCCCGGTACCACCGGGCACTGCAAAAACTGCAAAATTATCTGAAGGAGGCTTAGAGATGCGAACCGATCCGATGGAACAGAAACTGAAAACTGCTGCAGAGCATCTGACACCGGATGTTCTCGACCGCATCCTGGCCGACTGTGCCAAGGACCCGAAAGGAGAGATCCTCTATATGGAAACCATGTCCGATCCCCGCAGCCGCAACAACAACTGGATCAAGGCGCTTTCGCTGGGGACAGCAGCCTGCATGATGGTGGGCGGCCTGTTCTGGTGGAACCGCTACCGCGCCCTGAACTACACCGTGGAGATGGATGTCAACCCCAGCATCGAGCTGCGGATCAACAACGCCGAAAAGGTGATTGCCGCCGAAGCCCTCAACGAAGATGCCGAAATCATTCTGGAGGATATGAAGCTCCGGGGTGTGGATGTGGATGTGGCCACCAATGCCCTCATCGGGTCGATGGTGAAAAACGGTTACCTGAGCGAACTTTCCAACTCCATCCTGCTCACGGTGGAGAGCGATGATACCCAGAAGGCCGCCG
Source organism: uncultured bacterium (assembly GCA_934845495.1). Classification (GTDB taxonomy): domain Bacteria; phylum Bacillota; class Clostridia; order Oscillospirales; family Ruminococcaceae; genus Avimicrobium. Next base: position 702 of record CAKWRB010000196.1, on the reverse strand, counting down.
CTGTCTCCGACCGGCTGACCCAGGAGATCAACACCGCCCTGGACCGCTTTGGCGGTTCGGTGATCGCCCAGCAGGTAGTTCTGGACAACGACCTGCAGATGCTGGCCGGCAGCTACAACATCTCTGAAGGCAAGGCCGCTCTGATCCGCAACATCCGCAACGAACTGCCCATGCTCAAGGCCGAGGACCTGGCCAAGATGTCTATTAACGACCTGAACCTGTTGGCTTCCAGCAAGCAGATCTCCCTTTCCAACACCACCACTACCGGTACCGCCAGCGAGTCGGGCTACATCGGTGCGGCCCGGGCCGAGGAAATTGCACTGAAGCACGCAGGGCTCCAGGCCGACGCTGCCGATTCGATTCAGACCGAGCTGGACTGCGACAACGGCGAGATGGAATACGAAGTGGACTTCCGGGCTGGCGGTGTGGAATACGAATATGCCATCCATGCCCGCAGCGGAAAGATCCTCCGCTACGAATACGAGGTCACCTCGAACGAAAACAGCTCCGAGGAGGGATACATCACCGCGCAGCAGGCCCGTCAGGCTGCCCTGGTCGATGCCGGACTGACCGAAGGAGAGGTCACCTTCATCAAGACCCGAATGGACCAGGACGACGGCACAATGCTCTATGAAATCGAGTTCTGTACCGACAGCAAAACCTACGAATATGAAATCGATGCCCGCACCGGGGCAGTGCTGA
>CAKWRB010000195.1 GCA_934845495.1 uncultured bacterium | reverse complement strand
CTGTGTCAACGATCATCTGGCAGAAATCGATACAGAAATCGACCGCTATTCGGATAAGTGGAAGGTGAACCGCCTGCCCAAGGTTTCGCTGACCGTGCTGCGCCTTGCAATTGGGGAGATGCTCTATTTCCGTGAGATCCCGGTTGCAGCCACCATCAATGAGGCAGTGGAACTGGCGAAGAAGTACTCCATGCAGGAGGACGCTGCCTATATCAATGGCGTACTTGGTGCATTTGCCAAAGCCCACAGAACCGGAGATGAACAGTAACGCATGGCACATTACTTTGGGATCGATACCAGCAACTATACCACCTCGGCTGCCGTATATGATACAGAGACCCATACGGTGACCCAGGTGAAAAAGCTCCTGACCGTTCGGCCGGGAGAGCGTGGCCTGCGTCAGAGCGACGCGGTTTTTCAGCATACCCGTCAGCTCCCCGAATTAACTGAACAACTGTTTTCCCAGAACACCTACCACCTTTCGGCAGTAGGTGTTTCTGCGTTTCCCCGTCGGCAGGAGGGTTCGTATATGCCCTGCTTCCTGGTGGGAGAGGGAACTGCCCGTACGCTGGCTGCAGCCAGCAGCTTACCGCTTTACCGCTTCTCCCATCAGGAGGGGCATATTGCAGCAGCACTCTATTCCTGCGGCCGACTGGATCTGCTGAAGCAGGGGGAGTTCATTGCATTTCACTTTTCAGGTGGCACCACTGAGTGTGTACACTGCTCTGCTCGGGAGGGGGAGATGCAGGTCGAGCTGTTTGCCCACACTGATGACCTCAATACCGGACAGGCCATCGACCGCATTGGCGTCATGATGGGTATGCAGTTCCCCTGTGGTCCGGAGTTGGAACGCCTGGCGGCTCAGAGCAGCCGGACCTTCCGGATCCGTCCCAGCTTCAAAGATGGGAACCCCTCGGTTTCGGGGCTGGAAAATAAAGCCGCTCAGATGCTCCGGGCGGGTGAATCGCCGGCAGATGTGGCACACTATACACTGGACTATGTTCTGGCTGTGGTAGATCAGATCACCCAAAATGCCCGGAAGAAGTTCGGGGATCTGCCGCTGATCTATGCCGGGGGTGTAATGTCCAACTGCTATATTGCAGGAGAAATTCAGCAGCGATATGGTGGTTTCTTTGCAGAACCGGTCTTTTCTTCGGATAATGCTGCTGGTATCGCTGTGCTGACTGCCATGAAAGGCGGTGCATTGTGATCCGGGGAAGGGCTGCGGTACTCACTGTATCACAGCTCAATCGGTTTGTGCGCTCCACACTGGAAGAGAACCCTCGGCTCCAGGAAGTCTATGTGCAGGGGGAGCTTTCCAATGTGGTACGCCATTACAGCTCCGGACACATCTATTTTGCACTGAAAGATGACAGTGCATCGGTGCGCGGTGTGATGTTCCGCGGAAATGCGTCCCGGCTTCAGTTTGAACCGGAAAACGGTATGATGGTGCTGGTTCGCGGCTTTGTGACCCTTTACGAAAAGGACGGTACCTATCAGATCAATGCTGTGGATATCCAGCCCACTGGAATTGGCGCTCTGCAAGTGGCATTTGAACAGCTCAAACGGCGACTGGAGGCAGAGGGCCTGTTTGACAGCCAGTACAAGCAGCCGATTCCCAGCCATCCGGAACAGATCGCCGTAATCACCTCCACCGGGGGAGCAGCACTGCAGGATGTGATCCATGTGATCAGCCGCCGCTGTCCCTCGGTGGGGCTGACCATCTTTCCTGCTGCGGTACAGGGAAGGGATTCCGTACCGGAACTTCTTGCAGCGTTTGCCGCTGTAAACAAACTGGCTGACCGGTTTGATACGGTGATTCTCTGCCGGGGCGGCGGCTCGATGGAAGATCTCCTCTCTTTTAACGATGAACGAGTGGTCCGGGCTGTGTTTTCCTGCCCAATCCCGGTGATTTCTGCTGTGGGGCACGAAGTGGATTTTACCCTGTGTGACTTTGTGGCAGATCTGCGCGCGCCCACTCCTTCTGCTGCTGCGGAGCTGGCTGTCCCGGATGTGATGCAGCTGCACCGTCAGCTGGATCAGTATTCTTCCCGGCTGAGAGATCATGCATACAGAATGCTGGAACAAAACAGCACCCGATTCAAGGGGATTATGATGCGGGACACTTTGAAATCTCCGCTGAAATTCTGGGATATAAATAGACAGCGGCTGGAAGATTTGATACACTTATTACAAAAGCAGTCGGCGGAAGAGCTGGACTCCAGGCGCCGCCAACTTGCGTATTTATCTGTTTTGATGGAGGAACTCAGTCCGCTGAAAACGCTGGGACGAGGATACAGCATCACATATACAGATCATCAGCTGCTGCGTTCCGTCAGGGACACAGCGCCCGGAGCAGAGCTGAAAACGCTTCTCCCGGATGGATCGATCATTTCCAAGGTGGTGGCAATCAATGAAGAAAAAACTGAAATTTGAGGAGGCTCTCCAGCGGCTGGAGGAGATCACCGACCAGCTTTCTGCCGGATGCAGTTTGGATGAGGCGCTGAAACTCTATGCAGAAGGGGCCGAGCTGATCCGCACCAGCAATCAACAGC
>CAKWRB010000194.1:317-2566 GCA_934845495.1 uncultured bacterium | reverse complement strand
TTTTTCCCTCGGGAAAACCGGTAGACCTGCGCCATTTCCAGCTGGTGGGGGTCGGCGCTTTGCTGGCGGGTGTTAACCCCCTGCCAGATCACCGGCAGTACCATCAGCAAGGCGATGAAGGTGGAGAGGTTTTCCCCTTTGATCCACACCAGGGCCAGGATTACAAAGGAGGCCACCGGTGTGGATTTGATGGCGTTCATCGGCAGGGCAAAGAAGCGGTGCAGCAGCGGGGAAAAGGCGGTGAGCCCACCCAGCAGACAGCCCACGGCAGTCCCCAGCAGGAAGCCGCTGAAGATGCGCAGGACCGTGTGCCCCACAATGGAGTAGAAGTCAGGTTCGCCCAGCAGCTGGCCCAGCCGCTGCAGGGTCTCCAGGGGGGAGGGCAGCAGCAGACTGCTCCCCATCCTGGCATAAACCAGCAGATGCGCCGTCTGCCACACAGCGAGCCAGACGGCGCATACAGCCAGAGATATTACAATGCTTTTGCGTTTATTCACCGATGTAGTAGAAGTCCTCGGCAGGCAGGGTGCCGCCCACCGACTGGGGATTGGCCTTTGCCAGAATGGAGAGGAAGCCTTCTGCTGCGGTTCTCATCTCCTCACCGGTGATGCAGACGATGTTGCAGTAGGGCAGGGCCTGCTTGGCCACAGCGGCGGAGATGATGCCGTACTGTTCGATCAGGGCGGCAGCGTCGTCCAGGTTGGCCTCATCGGTCACATACTGGGTGGAAATCTGGTACTCCTTGAGGAAGTTCCGTACGGCTTCGGGGTTGGATTCTGCAAAGTCCTTGCGAACCACCAGGGCGCCCATGGTCAGCTTGCTGCCGTCTTCAGTCACCTTATCCCACTCTTCGGTCAGGTTCAGGGCGATGCGTACATCGGGGTTCTTGGCGAGGACGCTGGTGACAAAGGGCTGGGGCAGAACGGCAAGGTCGGCCTGTCCGGCTGCCAGCAGCGAGGCCAGCTCACTGTGCTCACTCTTATATTCCACAGTCACATCGGTGCCGGCGGTCAAGCCGTTTTCACCGAGGATATAGTTGAGGGCATATTCCGGAGTGGCACCCTTTCCGGTGGAGTAGACGGTCTTGCCCCGGAGATCTTCCACCGACTGGATGGTATTACCGTTTTCCACTACATACAGCACACCCAGGGTGTTGAGCGCCAGGATCTCCACCTGACCCTCGGTCTTGTTGTAGAGCACCGAGGCCACATTGGTGGGAACAGCGGCGATATCCAGTTCACCCTTGATGAGCAGGGGGTTGATCTCATCGGCGGAACCAGCCAGAGTGAATTCGTAGTCGTTGGCGGTGGTGCCGGCAGCATCCTCCTCCATGAGCTTGACCATCCCCATGGCGGTGGGCCCCTTCAGGCCGCCCACCCGAACGGCGGCACGCTCTTCTGCCACTGCGGAGGAGCCTTCCGGTGCAGAAGAACTGGCTTCCGAGCCACCGGCACAAGCTGTCAGCGACAGCATCATCACAGCGGACATTGCAAGTGCAATCAAACGCTTCATAGGTAATTACTCCTTTATAGATTGGAATGATATCTTTCACGGGGACTCCCGCAAAATTCAAGAGGATCTGTGTCAGCTGATGCGCTGATGCAGCAGTTCTGGGCGCAGGATCTCGATTTCGCGCTCCCGGCGAAGCAAAGCGCCCTGAGCTTCCAGCCCATCCAGACACCGGTAGAGCGAGGCCCGGCCGATGCCCAGGATGCGGCTCAGATCGGCATAGCCCTTGGGAATCACCACCTGGTTGCCCTCGCGGTTTTCCAGAAGCCAGACCACGATGCGCCCCTCGGCCGAGGAGGAAGTAAAGGCGTCCAGCTTCTGGTTGAGGAAGCAGATCCGCCCGGACAGGAAGCGGATATAGCCCAGTGCTGTGGCATGGTCTGCGGCGAACAGCTCCTCCAGAATGGGGGCACTCATCAGCAGCACCCGGCAGGGGCGCACCGCCCGGATATCCGAGACATAGCGGTCGGATTCGGTGAACAGGGTGGCGACCCCAAAGCTGTCCCCGGGCAGAAGGGTGTTGAGTACCACCCCCCGTGCCTTGAGCACTTCAGCCTCGCCAGAGAGCACGATCCCCACGGCCCGTTCAAACAGTTCCCGGGAGTAGATCAGCTGTTCTTTGCGGTAGCTCTTGATCGGGCAGCGGTCCAGTATGGCCTCTGTCTCCGCGCTCAGCCCATGGTCGGAAAACAGAAAGCAGTTGCTTACGATCTTTCGATCTTCAGCATTCATCCATGCAC
>CAKWRB010000194.1:0-307 GCA_934845495.1 uncultured bacterium | reverse complement strand
CAAATCGTTATTTTTTTATCGTAATGTCTCATTTGATACATATTATAATCCCTTTTTCCAGCTCTGTCAACGAATCCAGCATAAAATTCCGGCAGATGGGCAAACTGAAACAGACAGGAGGTGGAACGATGGACTATCAGCAGTTTTATAGCGTGTACGGCCCGGAGAGCCGCATCCACGACCGGATGGAGGGCTTTGGTCTGCCCATGCCGCTGCTCAGCCGAATCCAGGAGAATCCGGGTTGCTGGGAGTTTTTTGCACAGCTCAGCCCCCAGCTGCAGAACCGGATGGCAGGCTATGTACGCGC
>CAKWRB010000193.1 GCA_934845495.1 uncultured bacterium | reverse complement strand
ACCAGAAGGTCTCCTTCAAGCGGGGCACCGCCACCCATGGGGGCGGACGGAGCAGCGGCACCTCCGGGCGCAGCAGTACCGAAGTGGATGTCCGCGGCATGACCACCGATGAGGCGATCATGGAGGTGGACCGCTTCCTGGACAGCTGTGTGCTCACCCATGTGGGTACAGTCACTGTGATTCACGGCAAGGGCACCGGTGCCCTGCGTGCTGCAATTCAGCAGCACCTCAAGCGCCATCCCAGTGTGCGCAGTTTCCGCACCGGTGTCTATGGCGAGGGCGAAAACGGCGTCACCATTGTAGAACTCAAATAACCAGTTGAAGTACAGGGAACCCTGTCCCTGTGCCAGCCGCCGTCAGGAGGTGTTTTCCTATCGGGGCCGCACGGGGTCCAAATAAAATCAGGTCTTTATCTTGGCAAAACAGCCGCGCTGCTGGATCAGGTGTTTTGTGTTGGAAAGGGGAGAAACAAAGCGCAGCAAAGAATCTGAAAAAAAGGTTAGGTGAACATCCCATGAAGGATATGACACAGGGCAATCCTGTAAAAGAAGTACTTTTGTTTTCCATTCCGATGATTTTGGCCAGTGTGTTCCAGCAGATGTACAACGCAGTGGACTCGATCATCGTAGGGCAGTTTGTCGGCGCCAATGCGCTGGCGGCTGTCGGTGCAGCATTTCCGGCTATGTTCCTGGCCATGTCGGTGCTGATCGGTATCACCATGGGTGTGCAGATCATCATCTCCCAGCTGTTCGGTGCCGGTGAGCACGAGCGGATGCGGGCCACCTTTGCCACCTCGATGATTTCGCTGATAATCATGGTGGCCATCGCCAGTGTGATCGGTCACTTTGCATCGGGCAGCATCCTGGGACTGATGAACACACCTCCGGAGATCATCGCTGATTCCGAGGCCTATCTGGACGAGATCTTCAAGGGACTGATCTTCATGTTCCTCTACAATCTCTACACCTCGGTCCTCCGCGGTGTGGGCGACTCCAAGACGCCGCTCTACTTCCTGATCATTTCCTCGATCCTCAACATCGTCCTGGATCTGGTCTATGTGGTTCAGTTCGGTCTGGGCGTCCGGGGCGTGGCGATTGCCACCGTGCAGTCTCAGGCGGTGTCGGCGGTGCTGTGCATCATCTACACCAACATCCGCATTCCGCTGTTCCGGCTGGGTCTGCGGGATCTCCGGGTGGATTTTGACATCCTCAAAACCATTCTCCGCTTTGGCATCCCCACCGCCATCCAGCAGAGCATCAGCGCCGTTGGCTCCATGCTTGTGCAGGGGCTGGTCAACTCCTTCGGCGCCACTGCCGCAGCTGCCTTTGCAGCAGGCAATAAGGTGGAGTCCTTTATGATGATGCCGCTGATCAACATTGCTAATGCCACCTCTACATACGTGGCCCAGAACACCGGCGCCGGAAAGCTGGACCGGGTACGGGACGGCTTCAAGAAGGTGACACTGATCAATGTGTTGATCACCCTGGCCATCAGTGTGATTCCGCTGTCTATCCCGGAGTGGCTGATGCAGATCTTTATCAGCACAGAGGAGACAGGTGTGATCGAATACGGCTGTCTGTATCTTTCCACCCTGTTCTTCTTCTTCTTCCTGCAGGCACTGATGTTCAGTATGTCCGGTTTCTTCCGGGGTGTCGGCGATATGAATGTGGCGCTGGCCATGTCGATGATCGCACTGTTTGTGCGCATCGGTTCGGCCTATGCCCTGGCCAAGCCGCTGGGCTACCTCACCATCAGTATCTCGCAGCCCATCGGTTGGGTGTGCTCGCTCACACTGGCCTTCCTGGCATACCGTTCCGGTCGTTGGACCCGGTTCGGCATTACAGCCCGTGAAAATAAAAATCAGCCACAGGAGGAAGTATGATTTACAACGACGGACGAGCAGGGTTCCTCACGGTGATCATCGGCCCGATGTTTTCGGAAAAAAGCGGGGAACTCATCAAGCAGTGTCTGCTCTCCCAGAACTATCAGAATAAAACGGTCCGCATCTACAAGCCTGCCATCGATGACCGGTACGGCGATGAAGAAGTCGTCAGCCGCATCGGGCTGCGGATGTCGGCCTTCAACATCAGCCAGGAGATCACACCGGAGCTAGTCCGGACGATCCTAAGCGACTGTGAATCGGCCGACCTGGTGGCCTTTGATGAGGCGCAGTTCTTCTCCGAGGGGCTGATGGATCTCACATTGGGCCTGCTCGATCGGCACAAGCAGGTGATGATTGCAGGGCTCAACCTGGATTACCTGGGGCGGCCCTTCGGCTGCATCGGGCAGCTGCTGCTCCATGCGGATGAGGTCATCGTCAAGAATGCCTACTGCAAGTGCTGCGGCCGGCCGGCGATGTATACCCAGCGTGTGATCGATGGGCAGCCGGTCACTGCCCGGAACCTGGATTCCGAGCTGGTGCTGATCGGCGATCAGGAGAGTTACGAGGCCCGTTGCCGCCTCTGCTTTGTCAAAGACTGAGGAGGGAACGATCATGTCTGAAATCTGTCGGATCCCTTTGGAGGAACGGTGGGCTCGCTGCCGCGAATTGCTGCTTCTGGCTGACCCCGACCCCCGGATGGT
>CAKWRB010000192.1:1194-2616 GCA_934845495.1 uncultured bacterium | reverse complement strand
GCTGTAAGATGGGCATCGCCCACCGAGCGAACGCTCAGCCGTACCGGAACAGCCACCGGCTTGATGTGCATACCGATGAAGGTATCGCCAATATCCAGTCCGGCATCGGCCTGCAGGTACTCCACTGCCACCGGATCCTTCATGTTTTTGTAAGCACAGGTGGCAAAACTGCCGCCGGCCTTGGGCTGAGGCACCACATTGACAATGTCCAGGCGCAGTTCCCGGGCCAGGTCCGCTTCACAGCACTGTGCAGCCAGCCAAAGTCCCTCCTCCGCAAGGACAGGGGCAATGGCAGCATGGATCTCCTCGGCGGTTTCGTAGCTGGAGTGGGTGCCGATTTTTTCACCCAGCACCTCGCTGGATGAGCACCCGATGACAACAATGTCCCCGCGGTGCAGTTTGGCAGCGGCAAGCAGCTCCCGAATGGCGGTCTGGCAGGTTTCCCGAATGGATTCTGTCATAGAAATACCTCCTTTAGTGGTTTGTGTTTACTCTAAAACACACTGTATGGGATACAGTGTCAACAACAGAGTTTCTGGGCCTGAATGGCGGCACCGATCATACCAGCGGTGTTGCCCAGTCTGGCCTGAAGGATTTCCGCCTGCCGGAAGTTGGGGAGAAGCTCCTGCTCCAGCTGTGCCCGTACCAGGTCGAATACGACAGTGTTTTCCATAATGCCGCCGCCCAGTACCACCACCGGGGGATTGAGCATGTGAATGCAGGAGGCCAACCCGGCACACACATCGCCGACCCAGTCAGATACTGTTTTCCGGAGGGCTTTATCGCCCTGTTCGATCCGCTCACAGATCTCCCGGCCGTCCAGGGTAAGGCCGTGTTCTTCGTAAACCCGACGGATCAGGGCGGCGGTGGAGGCATAGGCTTCGTAACAGCCCTGTCGTCCGCAATTGCAGCGCAGGCCGCCTGCGTACAGCGTCATGTGTCCCACTTCGCCGGCGGCAAAGGTCTGTCCGTAGTAAAGCGAACCGCCAATCGCGATGGCGCCGCCGATGCCGGTGCCATAGGTCAGGCAAAGAAAGTCAGGGCAGCCGGCTGCGGCGCCCTGGTGGCCTTCACCCACGGCAGCGCAGTTTACATCGTTGTCGATGCTCACCGGTACCCCCAGTTCCTGCTCCAGCAGGGCCTTAATCGGCAGTCCGGTAAAGCCGGGAAAGGTGCCGGTGGCGGAGGAGATATAGCCTTCGGTCGGGTTGATCTGGCTGGCAAAGGAGATGCCCACCGCCTCTTTTTCCGGGAAACGGGCCGCCAACCGAAGAATGGTCTGCAGCAGCGCTTCCGGCCCCAGGCTTGCCTGGGTGGGAACGGAACCGGGCTGGGTGAGCATACCGTTTTCAAACAGGGCATATTTGATAAAGCTCCCGCCGATGTCCAGTGTCAGAATTTTCATGAGAGTCCTCCTTGGGT
>CAKWRB010000192.1:0-1184 GCA_934845495.1 uncultured bacterium | reverse complement strand
ATGCCAGGCAGCGGAGGGGGAGAGGTCAGCATAGTCCCTAATTATAAATAGGTATAATAGCTGCATCCGTAGCTATTATACCATATTTATGCCGAAAAACCAAACAGCTTCCAGCTGGTTTCTGTGCAATTCTGGTGCAAGTGGAACTGAATTGGAAATTCATGCTTTCAAAGGTTAAAAAATTGTAAAAAATCTGCAAAAGCGCAAATTCCCACTTGATTTTTCCGGGAAATGGGGTACAATGATATTAGCACTTAAAGATAAAGAGTGCTAAACACTCGTATCTTATACAATTGGAGGAATCAAAATGAACATTAAGCCACTGTTTGACAGAGTCGTGATCAAGATGGTTGAAGCAGAAGAGACCACCAAGAGCGGTATTATCCTGGCAGGCAATGCCAAGGAAAAGCCGCAGGTTGCAGAGATCGTGGCAGTAGGCCCCGGCGGCGTGGTGGAAGGTAAGGAGATCACCATGCAGGTCAAGGTAGGCGACCGTGTTCTGATCAGCAAGTATGCCGGCACTGAGGTCAAGCTGGAGGGTGAGGAATACACCATCCTGCGCCAGAGCGACATTCTTGCGATTGTTGAGTAACTGCAGTTTTTCAGATCATATTTTGGAGGTAAGGCATTATGGCTAAGGAAATTGTATTTGGCGAAGAGGCCAGAAAGTCGCTTCAGGCCGGTATTGACAAGCTGGCAAACACTGTAAAGATCACCATGGGCCCCAAGGGGCGCAATGTGGTTCTGGATAAGAAGTTCGGCGCACCGCTCATCACCAACGATGGTGTTACCATTGCCAAGGAAATCGAGCTGGAGGATCCCTTTGAGAACATGGGCGCCCAGGTTGTTAAGGAAGTCGCCACCAAGACCAACGATGCAGCCGGTGACGGCACCACAACTGCCACCCTGCTGGCCCAGGCACTGGTGCGCGAGGGCATGAAGAATATTGCCGCTGGCGCCAACCCGATGGTGGTCAAGAAGGGCATCGAAAAGGCCGTGGCCACTGCCGTGGAATCCATCCGTGCTGACTCCAAGAAGGTATCCGGTTCGGCTGACATCGAGCGTGTTGCCACCATCTCTGCCGGTGATGCTGCCATTGGCAAGCTCATTGCCGAGGCTATGGAGAAGGTGACCAATGATGGTGTCATCACCATCGAGGAGTCCAAGACTGCCGAGACTTACAG
>CAKWRB010000191.1 GCA_934845495.1 uncultured bacterium | reverse complement strand
TGGTGGCATCTGCGATGGCAAAGGGAACATTCAGCACCCGAGCCAGAGTCTGAGCCAGCAGTGTCTTGCCCACACCTGTGGGGCCCAGCAGCAGAATGTTGCTCTTGGCGAGCTCTGCATCCTCGCTGCCGAAATAGATGCGCTTGTAATGGTTGTAAACCGCAATGGACAGTGCCTTTTTGGCATTGTCCTGACCAATGACATAGTCGTCCAGGATCTTCTTGATTTCCATCGGCTTGGGGATATCGATGGAAACCTCCTCCCGGATGGCCCGATGCGGATGCCGCTGCTCCAACTCCTCCCCTTCGTGTACAACATTGTAGCAGAGATCCACACAGTAATTGCAGATATACACACCATTCGGTCCAGCGATCATCCGCTCTACCTTATCCTGGGTCTTCCCACAGAAGGAACAACGGATCGGGCGTGTATCGTCATACTTGGGCATAGGGTCCTCCATTCTGGATATTACTTACAATCAGCAAACAGGCGCCTGCCGGAGCAGACACCTGTTTGCGCTTTTATCGGTGTTCGATGACCTTATCGATCAGGCCATACTCCGCCGCCTCTTCTGCTGACATGAAGTTATCTCGTTCACAGTCAGCTGTGACAACTTCCACCGGCTTGCCGGTGTTGTCTGCCAGAATACGGTTCATCCGCTTCTTGATTACTTCCAGACGCTTGAGATGGATCGCCATATCGGTGATCTGTCCCTGGGTGCCAGCGGAGGGCTGATGGATCATAATCTCCGCATTGGGCAGTGCAAACCGCTTACCCTTGGCGCCCGACGAGAGCAGAAATGCACCCATCGAGGCTGCCATACCAATACAGATTGTGGAAACATCACACTTGATGTACTGCATGGTATCGTAAATCGCCATACCGGCAGTTACCGAACCGCCGGGGCTGTTGATGTACAGCTGGATATCCTTATCGGGATCCTGGCTTTCCAGATAGAGCAGCTGCGCCACCACCAAACTGGCACTGGCATCAGTCACTTCCTCGCACAGCATAATGATTCTGTCATTGAGCAGTCGGGAGAAAATATCATAGGAACGCTCTCCACGGTTGGTCTGCTCTACGACCATCGGAACTAAACTCATACTTTCGACACCTCCGGATCATCTTATGGCAGAGCGAGCGTCGAAATTCGCTTATTCAGCGTCGGCGGATTCCTCTACCTTCTTCTTTCTTGTGGTCTTCTTCTTGGGAGCCTCTTCAGCACCCTCTGCCGAAGCCTCTGCCTTCTTGGCAGTCTTCTTCGCAGCGGTCTTCTTGGCAGGCTTCTTCTCTTCCTCAGCCTTAACGGGCTCAGCAACAGCGTTGGCCTTGATCAGCTCGATTGCCTTGTTGACAACGATATCCATGCTCAGAGCATTGAGGGGCATGTTCTCGCGAACTTCCTTCTCGTCCATGTGGTACATCTCAGCGATCTTGGCGATCTCCTGATCCACATCCTCATGGGTAGCAGTCAGGCCTTCCAGCTCAGCGATCTTCTCCAGAGCCAGGCGGATGCGGACATGGCGCTCAGCCTGCTCGGCAAAGGTCTTTCTCATAGCGGACAGGGTCTCGCCAGTGTACTGGAAGTAAGTGTTCAGATCCAGGCCCTGGGATCTCAGACGGTAGTCGAAGTCCTGAACCATCTCGTCGATGCGGGTCTCGATCATGCACTGGGGCAGATCGATCACAGTGTTCTCCAGAACAGCGGATACCAGACCATTCTCGTAGTCCTCTTCGCACTTGGCTTCGGCTCTCTCCATGAGTCTTGCCCGGATATCGGCCTTCAATTCATCCAGAGTGTCAAACTCGCTGACATCCTTTACAAAGTCGTCATCCAGCTCAGGCAGCTGCTTCTCCTTGATGGAGTTGATGCTGGTCTTGAACACGGCGGGCTTACCAGCCAGCTCAGTGGCGTGGTACTCTTCCGGGAAGGTAACGGTTACATCGAAGTTCTCTCCGATGTTGTGACCAACGATCTGCTCCTCGAAGCCAGGAATGAAATGACCGGAACCCAGAACCAGGTCCACACCTTCACCCTTGCCACCCTCGAATGCAACGCCGTCAGCAAAGCCCTCAAAGTTGATGTTTACGGTATCGTTCATCTGAGCAGGACGATCCTCAATGGTTACCAGACGAGCAGAGCGATCGCGCAGCTGAGCCAGAGTGGTCTCCACATCTGCCTCGTCGATCTTGGCTTCAGCCTTGGGAGCCTTCAGGCCCTTGTAGTCCTTGACCTCAACCTCAGGCTTTACAGTAACAGTAGCCACGAAGGTGAAGCCCTCCTTAGAAGCCTCCTTGATCTCAACCTGAGCAGGCTCAACAGGAACTACATTGGCTGCACCGCAAGCCTCTTCGTAAGCCTGGGGATACAGATCGTTGACAGCTTCCTCGACGAAGTAGTCGCCATACTGCTTTTCCACATACGCTCTGGGAGCCTTACCCTTGCGGAAACCAGGAATGGTGAGTTCCTTGGCATGCTTGCGGTAAACCACATCCAGGATCGGCTGGAATTCCTCAGCGCTTACAGCAACTTCCAGAGTTACCTTGTTATTTTCAAGCTTGTTGCACGAAACGAGTTTCATTGATGTTCGTCCTCCTGTAATTACAACGATATACTTTTGCAAGTATACCATAGATTTAAGAAGAAATCCAT
>CAKWRB010000190.1 GCA_934845495.1 uncultured bacterium | reverse complement strand
CCGGTTATGTGGGTGAGGATGTGGAGAATATCCTGCTTCGCCTGATTCAGGCTGCGGACTTTGATATCGACCGCGCCGAGCGCGGCATCATCTATATCGATGAGATCGATAAGATTTCCCGCAAGAGCGAAAACCCATCCATCACCCGGGATGTCAGCGGTGAAGGCGTGCAGCAGGCGCTGCTCAAGATTCTGGAGGGCACTGTTGCAAATGTGCCGCCTCAGGGTGGACGCAAGCATCCGCAGCAGGAGTTTATCCAGATCGATACCAAGAACATCCTGTTTATCTGCGGCGGTGCTTTTGAAGGAATCGAAAAGATCATCGAAAGCCGGGTAGCTACCTCCTCGATGGGCTTTGGCGCTCAGCTCAAGTCCAGCAAGGACAAGGCCCGGGACGAATATCTCAAGCAGCTTATTCCGCAGGATCTGGTCAAGTTTGGTCTGATTCCGGAACTGATTGGCCGTCTGCCCATTCATGCTACCCTGGATTCGCTGGATGAGGAAGCTCTCAAGCGGATCCTGGTAGAGCCCAAAAACTCCATTGTACAGCAGTACAAAACTCTCTTCCAGCTGGATGATGTGGAACTGGAGTTTGAGGAGGACGCACTGACTGCCATTGCGCGGAAGGTGATCGAGCGCAAGACTGGCGCCAGAGGTCTGCGGTCGGTGATGGAGGAGATCCTCGGAGATCTGATGTACACTGCTCCGTCTGACCCGACCATTGAGTCCATCGTCATTACGGCGGACTTTGTGAATGGAAAGGGGAGCCCTATGATCACCTATGATCAGCTCCGGCAGCCCCGTAAACTGCGGCTGAATCCGGAAAATCCCGCTTCGCACCACAGTGGAACAGCCGGCTGATTTAGGTGCAGCTGATGTGTTTTGTGGGCAGCAGACAGCATGATTGCCATCCCGACTGTCCACATTCAGCTGTGCTTGACAGCTTAGGCTGAATATACTATGATAGTTGTAATATAGCGCTTGTTTAGGCGGAAAGGCGTGGTTTTATGGAGAATAAACTGGTTTCCTTCGGTGACAAGGCCATAAACTTTACATATCAAACCCCTTACGGAGCAACCTCTACCCTGGAGGAAAAGGTCCAGAAGGCGGACAAAACCTTTCTGATTTTCCTGCGGTATTACGGCTGCACCATCTGCCAGCTGGATATCCGGGCTTATCGGGAAAATTACCAGAAGTTTTTGGATAAAAATGCACAGATCCTTCTGGTTCTGCAGAGCACTCCGGAAACTATTTCCGAGAGCATTACAGAGGAGGAACTCCGCTTCGAGGTGGCCTGTGACCCGGAAGGTAAGCTCTATGAGCTTTACCAGGTAGGGGCAGCCCGGAGCAAGCTGGGTCTGGCTTCGATTAAGACCATCCGCAAGATGCAGGCAGCAAAAAAGCTGGGCCTGGAGCATGGTGCCTATGAGGGCAACGAGCTCCAGCTTCCGGCAGTGTTCCTGCTGGACAGCGGTATGAATGTAGTCTATGCACATCGTGCAAAAAATGCCGGTGATATGCCGGAGATCGATGATCTGCTTGCCAAACTGTAATACACTGCATACCCATGCACAAGACCTCTGCTGTACGCCTGCAGAGGTCTTGTTTTACGCTGGCTAACTCTTGAAAAGCGGACTGTTTTCGTGTATAATAAAACAATCATGCGGAAGAATCGCTTCAGCATGGGATTTTACGATTATATGGAGGTGTGTTTTATGGCAGATAACAAAACTGATATGCTGCCGATTTGCCTGCCGGTGCTGCCGCTTCGCGGAGTGGTGATGTTCCCGCAGACGATCCTCAATCTGGATGTAGCCCGGGAAAAATCAGCCCGAGCCATCGAGCATGCTATGAAACACAACAGAAAGATTTTTATAGTAGCTCAGAAGGACATTCAGCAGGAGGATCCCTCCTTTGCTGACCTGTACCAGGTGGGCGTTGTGGCAGAGATTCAGCAGGTCGTGCGCGGCCGGAACGAAAAGCTGCGGATTATGGTCGAAGGACAGTATCGTGCGGCTATTTCGGATGAAGTCTCTGACTTTGAGCCGTTTTTCCTGGCGGAAGTGACCGAACTGCCTTACCGTGGCCTGCGCACCGGTTCGACTGATAAAATGAATGCCTTGATGCGCACCGTCAAGGACCTGTACGAGGAGTACTGCGAACTCTCCCCGAAGATGTCCAAAGATCTGATCCCCAATGCCATGCTCACCGATGACGCAGTTTATCTGGTGGATTACATTGGCGGCAACATGATCCTGTCACCGGATAAAAAGCAGACGCTCCTCAACGAAAACAGCATTGCCAAGCGACTGCAGCTTCTGGCCTCGCTGTTGGAGGGGGAGATCAATATCCTCACGCTGGAGCGGGAACTCTATGCCAAGGTCAAGGAGCAGATTGACCAGAACCAGCGGGAGTACTATCTCCGGGAGCAGCAGCGCGCCATTGCCGAGGAGCTGGGGGAGGGAGAAAACATCGACAATGAGGCAGATGAGTACCTCAAAAAGATCGAAGCCCTGACCCTGAACGATGAGGCAAGGGAAAAGCTGACTTCGGAAGTACGCAAGCTCCGTAAACTGCATTCCAGTTCGCAAGAGTCGGGTGTGATCCGGGGTTACCTGGATACCTGTCTGGAACTGCACTGGAATAGTTACACCAAGGATAAAATCGATATCAAGAATTTAAAGCGGCTCATGCGCTATGCTCTGCCG
>CAKWRB010000189.1 GCA_934845495.1 uncultured bacterium | reverse complement strand
CCTTTGATGTGTTGGATTCGGTTCGGGAGGGGCAGGAAATTGCCCTTGGTCGTATGGGAGAGCTGCCCGAACCCCTCCTGCCGGAGGAGTTTGCACGGCTGTGCGCCGACCGCCTGGGCGCTGATGTGCGCTGGAACCGAGGCGGCCGCCCGATCCGCCGGGTGGCTGTGCTGGGCGGTGCCGGCGGAGATTACCTCTACCCGGCAGCGGCAGCCGGCGCCGATGCCCTGGTCACCGGTGAGGCCAAACACCACGAATACCTCGATGCAGCCCGCATGGGGCTCACCCTGCTGGATGCCACCCACTATGCCACCGAACAGGTGGTGCTGCGCCCGTTGACGGAAACTCTCTCGGCCAGTTTCCCGGAGGTGCGCTTTGTGGTGGGCCGGGGCGGCGATGTGCTCGCCTTTACCGGCAGCAGCCGTGCATAGCCTTCGGTTGACAGGCGGTGTGGCCTGTCTGGTCCTGGGGGTGCTGTTCTGCCTTCTGGCAGGTGGTTTTGCTCTGGCTGGCCCGGGAGCTGCCCGGTTTGTGAGCGGATTTTCCACTCTTTCGCCGACTCAGCGCAGCCGGTACGACACCGCCGCCATCAGCCGGGACTATGTCCGGCGGTTTTTGGGCTGGGGTGTTCTGCTGTTGGTGGGGGCCGGGGGTTCGGTTCTCTGGAACGGATGGGCCGCTGCCCTGGCGCTGATTGTCTGGCAGCTGCTGTTCTGGAGACAGGTGCATTGGAACCCGGAAGAGGAATTTTCCGACTATTTAATAAAAGAAACAAGTAAAGAATGATAGAGCCCTGCCGATGGCAGGGCGGGCAGCTGCTGCCCACATCAGCAAGGAGGTGCTGTTATGCCGTTGGATGGAGCGATGCTCAGCCAGGTAAAACAGGAAATTGAAACAGCGGTGGGCGCCCGGGTAGACCGGATCACCCAGCCGGGCCGGGAGGAGCTGATCGTAGCGCTCCGGGGCCGGCAGGGGGCATATCGCCTGCTGATTTCGGTCAATGCCGCCAGTCCCCGGGTGCATTTTACCCGGGCAGCGGTGGAGAACCCCAAGACCCCGCCCATGTTCTGCATGCTCATGCGCAAGCTGCTGGGCTCGGCCCAGCTCATCGAAGTGCGCCAGGCAGGCCTGGACCGGATTCTGGAACTGGATTTTGATACCATCGACGAACTGGGCGACCATGTGACCCTCACCCTCTGTGTGGAGATCATGGGCCGGCACAGCAATCTGATCATCCGCCGCCCGGACGGAAAGATCGTGGATTCCATCAAGCGCATCGATACATCTATGTCGTCGGTGCGACCCATTCTGCCCGGGCTGACCTATACTCTGCCGCCGGCCCCGATGGAAAAGCTCAATCTGCTGGAGACCTCGGCCGATGCAGTCATCGAGAAGCTGCGCAGTGAGCCCCGGCAGATCGAACTCTCCCGCCGGCTGCAGGAATGCCTTCAGGGCGTTTCGCCACTGCTCTGCCGGGAGATTGCCGGTTTTGCCTCCCGTGGGGTGGAAAAGACTGTCTTTGAACTCACCCCGGAGGAGGAGGATCGCCTGCGGTTCTACCTGGAAACGCTGACCGACAACATGAAGCAGGGCCGCTGCACACCGCTGATGCTGGTGGACGAGAACGGAAAGCCCAAGGACTTTTCCTTCGTGGGGATCCGTCAGTATGGGGATCGGTATACCACCCGGGAGTTTTCCGGATACGGGGAACTGCTGGATGCCTTCTATTCCGAGAAGGATGCCGCCGACCGGATGCGTCAGCGCTCGATGGATCTGCAGAAGCTGCTCTCCGCCACCCAGGAGCGCATTGCCCGCCGGCTGGACAACCAGCACCGGGAACTGGAGGAGAGCGCCGACCGGGAGAAGTACAAGATCTATGGAGATCTGCTGGCGACCAATATGTATTCGCTGCAGAAGGGTGACCGCCGTGCCGTAGTGCAGAACTACTATGAGGAGGACTACCCCGAGGTGGAGATCCAGCTGGACCCCCGTCTGACCCCCAACCAGAATGTACAGAAGTACTACAACGAGTACCGCAAGCGGGATACCGCCGAAAAGAAGCTCCGGGAGCAGATCGCCTCGGGCGAGGCGGAACTGGCTTATATTGAATCGGTGACCGACCTGCTGGCTCGGGCGCAGACCGATGCAGACCTGACTGCCATCCGCCGTGAACTCTCCCAGGAGGGGTATCTCAAACACTATGCCTTTAAGGGAAAGAAGGAGGAAAAGCTGCCGCCGCTCCGCTTTGAGTCGGATGACGGCTTCACGATCCTGGTAGGGCGCAACAATGTTCAGAATGATCGCCTGACTCTGCGGGAGAGTCGGGGCAATGATATCTGGTTCCACACCCAGAAGATCCCGGGTTCCCATGTCATCGTCATCACCGAAGGACGGGAGGTGCCCAACCGCACCCTGGAGCAGGCCTGTATCCTGGCGGCTACACACAGCCAGGCAGCGGAATCGGCCAAGGTGCCGGTGGACTATACCCAGGTGCGCTATGTCAAGAAGCCCAATGGTGCCAAGCCGGGCATGGTGATCTATGAAACCTATCAGACCGCGATCGTAAACCCCGACAAGGAGCTTTCCGAGCGGTTGAGAGTAAAATGAATCCATCGTACAGCGGGCCGTATAAGCCCGCTGTATTTGTTTCTGGAAGAAAAAATGAAAAAACTTTGCAAAAAGGTGTTGACATCTGCCGGAAAGCATGATATT
>CAKWRB010000188.1 GCA_934845495.1 uncultured bacterium | reverse complement strand
GGTAAGTGGTCACACTGGCATCACTGCACCAGTTGCGGAAGGCGCTCTTTCCGTCCCCCTTGGCAAACCGTCGCAGGATAAGCCTGGGGGTTTCAATGGTCTGTGTTCCTATGGCTGTCAGCACGCTTGTTTGCACTCCTTTGGGTCGAAAACTACCCGACTATTTTAGCACAAAACGCACGGATTTACAAACCCGCCTCCCCCAAAAACAGTGCCACTGCCGCCGCGCTGATGCACATTCCCGTCAGGTCTGCCAGCAGCGCTGCCGGCAGACAGTGCCGGGTATCCTGCACCTGGGTGGCGCCGAAGTAAAGGGCTATGGTGTAGAAGGTGGTCTCAGTGGAGCCCATCATCACACTGGCAATACGCCCGATCTGACTATCCGGGCCAAACCGGGTGAGCACATCTTCAAACAGGGCCAGGGCACCGCTGCCCGATACCGGCCGGAGCAGTGCCAGCGGCAGCAGCTCCGCCGGAAGCCCCAACTGTGCAGCAACCGGCGCCAGGACCGCTCCCAGGACTTCCAGCGCACCGGAGGCCCGCAGCATAGCTACTGCTGTCACCAATGCCACCAGCGAGGGCAAGATCTCGCCAGCAGCCGAGACCCCCTTGGCTGACCCGGTGCGAAAGGCTGCAAACACATCCACCCCTTGAAGGAGCCCCCAGCCAAGGATTCCACAGAACAGCAGCGGCAGCAGCAGATCACCGGCCATGTTGCCCCCTCCGTTCCAGCAGAACCGCCGCCAGAAGCCCTGCACCGACCGAGAGCAGGGAGGTCAGCCACACAGCCGGCAGGATCTCCAGCGGTGCGGCAGAGCCGTGCTGGGCCCGCAGCAGCGCAATGGTGGCAGGCAGCAGCTGAAAGGAGGCTGTGTTCAGCACCACCAAGCGGATCATACTGCCGCTGGCCTGCCGCCCCGGGGCTGCCTGCTCCAGGGCGCGCATGGCCTCCAGCCCGGCAGGGACAGCCGCCTCCCCCAACCCCAGCAGGTCGGCGGTGAGGTTCATCGAAATCGCCTCCAGCGCCGGGCTGCCCGGGGAGAGCTCCGGGAACAGCCTCCGGGTGATGGGCAGCAGCGCCTGGCTGAGCGATCGGGTCAGGCCGCTCTGCACAGCCACCTCCATCACACCCGACCAGAGACAGAGTCCTCCGGCCAGCCGCAGCAGGAGCGTGACTGCCTCGCTGCCGCCGGTGAGAAGCGCCTGGGTGAGGTCGGGCAGGTGCCCCTGAAACAGCGCACAGACCAGGGAAAAGCCCACCATAGCCGCAAACAAAACTGACATCATTGTGCTTGACTGGCACCCCCTCTACAAAACTTCCAAAAACAGACGATGCTTATCTATATGTTTTCAAAAACTTCAATATTCTCCCGATAAAGTTTCAAACTCTATTCACATACTTTGGTTGACAGTTTTTGTAAGAATCTGTATACTTAAATCTGTAAATCGCAAAAACTGTAAAATCGTATGCGCGGAATTTTCTTTTGTTTTTCCGCGTACCTTGAAAGGGTGAAATCTATGAAATCTACTGGTATTGTCCGCAAAGTGGATGATCTGGGCCGCATTGTACTTCCCATTGAACTCCGCCGCACTCTGGACATCAACGAACGGGATTCGATCGAAATTTTCGTGGACGGAAATCAGATCGTGCTGAAGAAGTACTCCCCCTCCTGCATCTTCTGCGGAGAAGCCGACGATGTCCGCGAATTCAAGGGCAAGCTCGTCTGCTCGAAGTGCATTGGAGAACTCTCCGGCAAGTAAGCAGACGCCGCCGGGATTATACTTGACCAGCGCTGTTTTTACACAGCCAGCCGTGTTTGAAACCAACCGGCTGACATCATATAGAAATCCGTATGCTCAAAAGCGACCCTGTCCCAGTTGGGGCAAGGCCGCTTTTTCTTATTCTATGACTGCTGCGCAATGGAAAACTCCGCTGCTGCGGTGATTTCCTGCCCGGCGCTGTAAAACTCCTTGACTACCCGATACCGCCCGGCTGGCAGATGCTCCCGGTATTCCTCGGGGGAGATCTTCTCGCTGTTGATGCCATCGGGCTGCAGCTGCACCCCAATGCTGGTGAAGTAGAGTTCCTCATCCGCCGGCAGAATGTACCACTGATCGTCCAGGCACACCTCCAGGTGGTATTCGGTGCCGTAGCTGTATGCAGCGCCGGTGTGGTTGGTGATCACCAGGCTCAGCTCGGCGGGGACCGACTGGAATGCCTCCTGGGAAAGGCGCATGGTGACCTCGGAACTGAGCGTTTCCACCGACGACTGCTCCAGTGTCCGGGGGTCAAAGGTCTCGGTGCCCTTGCAGGACACCAGTGCCATCAGTGCCATGCCCGCCGCTGCCGCCGAAATCCACTTTCTCATTGCCGAAATCCTCCATGCTCCAATCCTGCCAGGTCGTTTCCCCGGTTGTGCTCTGCTTTAACAGTGCCGGATCCCGGCTATTTTATTGCATAAAATGGCCCCACGGAAAAATTTCCGCAGGGCCATTTTCAGGAGAAAAAGAAATGATGCACAGCCTATTATTCCCATCGGTCAATGTGATGGAGAGGGCCGGTGGAATTATTGACGGAAGGCGTTCATCATTCCCCAATGCGAAACCCGGAGCGCACTCACCACTGTTATCACTTCCTGGAACCGATTGGGCAGCAGTTATAATCTGCTTTTGAAAACGGAGAGGAAACTTCTCTCCGCTTTCAAAAACAGGGGAGCAGATGC
>CAKWRB010000187.1 GCA_934845495.1 uncultured bacterium | reverse complement strand
ACCGTAACGAGGGCAAACCCACTTATGTTCTGCACGACGGCCCTCCGTATGCCAACGGCGATATTCACCTGGGTACTGCACTCAACAAGGTACTCAAGGATATGATCGTGCGGTCCAAGAATATGACCGGATATCAGTCCCCCTATATCCCCGGCTGGGATACCCACGGACTTCCCATTGAGCTGAAGGCTCTGAAAAAGGTGGGTGTGACTGCCGATATTTCCCCTCTGGAACTGCGTCAGCACTGCAAGGATTTTGCCCTCTACTATATGGACAATCAGCGCAGCCAGTTTAAGCGTCTGGGTGTTCTGGGTGATTTTGATAACCCCTATCTGACTCTTCGTCCTGAGTTTGAAGCCCGCCAGGTGGAAATTTTCGGCGAAATGGCAAAGAAGGGCTACATCTATAAGGGCCTGAAGCCGGTACACTGGTGCTCGCACTGCGGTACTGCTCTGGCCGAGGCTGAAATCGAATATGCCGATGACCCCTGCTACTCGATCTATGTCAAGTTTGAAGTGACCGATGACAAGGGTAAGTTGTTCTCGATGGGGGCAGTACCGGGCAAGACCTATGTTGTGATCTGGACTACTACCACTTGGACTCTGCCGGCCAATGTTGCAATCTGCCTGGGCCCCAATTTTGATTACGATCTGCTTAAGGTTAACCGCGAGGGCGAGACAGAATACTATGTGGTTGCCAAGGAGCTGGCTGCCAATGTGATGCAGGAAGCTGGCATCGAAGAGTATGAAGTGGTCGGCACTGTCAAGGGCAGCGATCTGGAGTATGTTGAGTGTGCTCATCCGTTCCTGAACCGAAAGTCCATTCTGATCCTTGGCGATCATGTCACTCTGGACAGCGGTACCGGCTGTGTTCACACCGCTCCTGGTCATGGTATGGATGACTTTATGGTAGTAACTCAGCACTACCCGGAGATTCCTTTCACTGTTCCGGTGGATGCAGAGGGCCGTATGACTGAAGAAGCTGGTTTCTCTGCCGGCCTTACAACTGATGAGGCCAGCAAGGTCATTGCCAAGCACATCCAGGAGAGTGGCCATCTGCTTGCCACCAAGAAGCTGCGTCACCAGTATCCTCACTGCTGGCGCTGCAAGGAACCGATTCTGTTCCGTGCAACTGAACAGTGGTTCTGCTCGGTGGATCACTTCAAGGATGAGGCAGTCAAGGCTGTCAAGAATGTCAAGTGGATCCCGGCTTGGGGCGAGGAACGCATGACTCAGATGGTGCAGGAGCGTGCTGACTGGTGTATTTCTCGTCAGCGCAATTGGGGCGTTCCGATCCCGGTGTTCTACTGCAAGAAGTGCGGTAAGTACCACATCGACGATGCCAGCATCAAGGCTGTATCCGAGTTGTTCCGCAGTGAGGGTTCGGATGCCTGGTACAAGCTCTCGGCTGAGGAGATCCTGCCCGAGGGTACCACTTGTAAGTACTGCGGTGGTACTGAGTTCACCAAGGAGACCGACATCATGGATGTATGGTTTGACTCGGGCGTGACTCATGCCTCCGTCCTGATGGATCGTCTGGGCAAGTGGCCTTGTGACCTCTATCTGGAGGGCTCTGACCAGTATCGCGGCTGGTTCCAGTCCTCGCTGCTGACCTCTGTGGCTTGGAGAGGAGAGGCTCCCTATAAGGCAGTCTGCTCTTGTGGATGGGTCGTAGATGGCCAGGGTCGCAAGATGAGTAAATCTCTGGGCAATGGTATTCTGGCCCAGGAAGTTGTAGATGAGTACGGTGCCGATATCCTGCGTCTGTGGGTTGCTTCTTCGGATTACCATGCAGATATCCGTATCTCCAAGGACATCCTCAAGCAGCTCTCTGAAGTATATCGTAAGATCCGCAACACTGCCCGGTATATCCTCGGAAATCTCTTTGATTTCAACCCGGATACCGACAGTGTGGCCTATGAGGATTTGATGGAAGTGGATCGCTGGGCTCTGGCCAAGATGAACGACCTTGTTAAGGTTGCCCGCGAAGCCTATGATAGCTTCGAGTTCCACGACATCTACCATGGCGTATACAACTTCTGTATCGTGGATATGTCCAACTTCTATCTGGATATCATCAAAGATCGCCTGTATACCGAGGCAGCTGGTTCACTGTCCCGTCGTGCAGCCCAGACTACAATTTACCGCATCCTGCGGGATCTGACTCTGGTTCTGACTCCTGTACTAGCTTACACTGCTGATGAAATCTGGAAGTCGATGCCGAAGAGCGCTGCACTGAACTGTGAGCATCCGGTTCTCAACGACATTCCGGAATATGATTCCAGCCTGTCTGACCAGGAATTCATGGCGAAGTGGGATCGCATCCACGCAGTGCGTGACGATGTCAACAAGGCTCTGGAACTGGCACGTAATGAGAAGATGATTGGTAAGAGCCTGGAGGCCAAGGTTGTCCTGCATTGTTCGGACGAGATCCTTGCTCTGCTGGAACCGGTAGCCGAACATCTGCCGATGGTATTCATCACTTCGCAGGTAGAACTGCAGAAGGGTGGAGAAGCTGCCTTTACTGGCGAAGTAGCCGGTCTGGGTGTCACTGTGATGCCTGCTGAGGGCGAAAAGTGCGAACGCTGCTGGGCATACCGCAACGATATTGGCGCTGATCCGGATCATCCGACTCTCTGTGCTCGCTGTGCAAAGGCAATCAGTGAATAATTAACACATTTTGATATTTTAAAACAGCAATACGGCAAGCGATTTCGACTTGCCGTATCTGTGCTATTGGA
>CAKWRB010000186.1 GCA_934845495.1 uncultured bacterium | reverse complement strand
TACTCCAACTGGATGCGGTCACCGGCTGCTGTGATGGGCAGCTCGGCACTCAACGAGGCCATTGCGGTGAAGATGCGGTTCGGTTCGCTGTCCAGCAGAATGGAGTAGACGGTGATGCCCTCCTCCACATGAGAGGCGATCCGCAGCACTGTGCCTTCGGCCGAGGCCAGTTCCCCGGTTGCACCGCCCAGGGAACTGCTTCCGCTCTGGGCCAGCACATTGGAATAATCGCGCAGGGCGTCCTGTATGGTCTCTCCCACACCAACGCTGGAGTAGTTGGTCACCGACACAAAGGCGTACTGCTTGATCAGGCCAACCGAGTCCTTGAGCGGCATGAAGTAGGTGGGAATCCCATCCACATTGAGAATGATCGGGAAGTCCGCCTTATAGCCCTGGTATTGCACCTTGCCCTGGGCCGACTGCTGAGCCGACTTTTCCGTGGCACCGTTCATCTGATAGAGGATCGGCTCCTTGGTGACCATATCCACCATCATAAAGCCGATGGCGCTCTCGTCTTGACCGATGCTGGTCAGACCGGTGAACAGGTAGCAGTCATCGTTGTTGTAGATGATGGCCTCACCCTGCGAGGTGCGGTACTTGTCCTTGTCTGAGAAGTTGAAGATGCCGTGGACATATTCGCCCTTGTTGTTGATCTGGTTGACGATAAAGCTCTCGGGCTGAACACGGTCCACCCACTCGGGGACCTCGTCGATGGAGTAGTACTGCACATCACCGGTGGAGGCATTGACGGCATAGATGCCCTTGGCCTCGGGCAGGGCAAAGCCCCGGGTGTTCTTGTAGGAGGTGACGATCCAGTAGGGCTGTCCGCTCTCGTCCAGCTCGAAGGAGTAGTCGATGATGCCGTCAAACAGCGCACCGTGGAGCCGCAGATGGCGCTGCAGATCGTCCAGCAGGTAGGAGTTGGGCTGATACTTGATCCTGAAGTCCTCCACATACTCCACATCGTTGGTGTTGGTGGCGGAAACCACCACATAGCCCGGTGTACCGTCCATGTTGGTAAACCACTTGAACAGACCGGAATGGTGCAGCGGCACCACCCACACCAGCTCACCGTTTACCAGCTGCTTGGTGGGTTCACCCAGATAGACCTGGCTGCCCAGTGAGGGGCGCTCGCCCAGTTTTTTATCCGCCAGGTTGGCTGCCAGGGCCTGGTCCACAATGGGGAACTCGCTCTGATCCAGCACCTGGATGTCGCTGGAGAAGGTGCGCACTTCGGGGTCGCCCAGCTGGTCCCGATAGGCCTTGGAACCCAGCAGCGGCGAGGAAAGCACCGACCCCAGGATCAGCAGTGCCCACGGCACAGCGATCAGGGTAAAGAGCTTTTTGGGGCTGCCGCCGGTGAACTCCAACGAAAACCGGGGAATACCGCCATAGTTGATGGGGATGATCTCGGCATAGCGGAACACCGCATAGATTCCCAGGTATACTGTGATGAGGAAGCACCAGAACACCGCTCCTTCAAAGTAGAGGGGGCTGAGGTTGGGCGCATTCACCAGCACATTGAGCACCACCAGCACGGTGATTCCCAAAAAGAGGAGATTGCGTATTTTTTTCTTGTTCATGTCATTGGATCCTTTCAGCAGGGGTTCCTCCCCCGCTTTTAAACAAAGTGTTGCCAGGCCTGTGCCGGCTTATACAGATCCCAGCGGTTCGGTGGTTCTGCATTGGAATACACTATACCACACTTCGGAAATTCCTGCAATATCTGCCAATTTGGATCATTGGCTTTTACAAACTGTACACAAAATTCACAAAAAAGCAGTCTGTCAGGGGCAGAAAACTCCCGACAGACTGCTCTGTATCAGTCCAGATAGATCATCTTTTTGGTCATGCCACCATCCACCACCAGATCCTGACCGTTGATAAAGTCATTTTTCTCATCGGTGAGGAACAGGCAGGCGGACACCACATCCTCCGGCCGTCCCACCCGTCCGGACAGGTGCTGCCGGTGGTCGGCATATCCCAGCTGATCGTACCCCTCGCAGCAGATCCAGCCGGGGCTGATGGAGTTGACCGTGACCGCATAGGGGGCGAAGCTCACCGCCAGGGCATGGGTCAGTGCCGTCACACCACCCTTAGAGGCGGTGTAGGCCTCGGTGCCCTCCTCGCTCATCATACTGCGGGTACTGGAGATGTTCACGATGCGGCCATACCGCTCCTTGTACCCCTTGTTCCGCCGGTTGATCATATAATCCCGGCTGACGAGGAAGATGGACCGCAGGTTGGAGTTGAGCACATAATCCCAGTGCTCCGCCGTCTCCTCCCACAGGCTGCAAAACTGGCTGACACCGGCGTTGTTGATGATGATGTCCAGGTCGTCCAGCTGCTCAAAGATGCTCTGCATCAGGTTTTCGCAGGCGGAGGCAAGGGCCAGGTCACAGTGGAAAAAGCAGCAGTCCGGCACCAGCGGGCGCAATTCTTCCCGGACAAACCGGTCGCCCTCATAGTCCTTGTCTGCCACGATCACCAGCGCACCGGCCTGGGCATAAGCCAGAGCGATCTGCCGCCCGATTCCCGAAGCGGCACCGGTCACCAATACCTTTTTTCCTCTGTAATCCATACAGCTCCTCCTCTCACACTGATGCTGCTCTGTTACAGGTTGGCCGGATTGTCCGAATAGGCAGCCGTTTCATAGGGGAGGCCCTTTTTCTGCAGCTTGAGGGTGATGAATTTCTTGATCACCGAGTAGACCACTGCAAAGACCGGCACACCAATGAACAT